>CBIHPC010000149.1:0-14764 GCA_966211305.1 uncultured Niastella sp. | reverse complement strand
AGCGGTGGTAAATACGTAGCGCCATTGCCGATAGAGAACAAACTGAAAGAATCCATCTTTGTAGAGCAGATCATGGTGGTGGGGTCGGAAAGAAAATTCGTAGGTGCGCTTATTATCCCGGCCTTTCCTGCATTGAAAGACTGGGCGCGCAAACAGGGCCTGCCCGACATGCCCAATGAAAAATTGATAAAAGATCAGAAGGTTATTGATCTCTTCCGCGAACTGATCGACAGCTACAACAAGTTCTTCAACCACGTAGAGCAAATAAAAAGGTTTGAACTGTTACCACACGAATGGAGCATTGAAACCGGTGAAATGACCCCTAAGTTAAGCCTGAAGCGAAAAGTGGTGATGGAGAAGTACAGAGATGCTATTGAAACTATATATGCCTAGGGTAAAGTTGACGAGTTAACTTGTTGACGAGTTAACGAGAAAGTTGAAAAGTTGATAGAGGAGAACCGCCAACCGGCGAAAATCTCAATAATAAAATATAACAACGCAAACCCTCTAATGGTTAAGCCATTAGAGGGCTTTCTTTTTTGCAACAGGTGTCCTTACCCTTATCACCCTCATCAACACTATCAACTTTTCAACTCCGCTGCCATCTGATCTACTCCAACTTCTATAATCTGCATCTGTTTTATAACCCCGTTCTGCAGGAAATTTGTAGTACGCCCAAGGCGTAACGCCAAACGCTTAACGCATAAAATACGAGCATATAGCGTGCTGTATTTCAGCGTTCGGCGTTACGCGTTTTGCATTCTGCGTTTAAAAATCGTTATGAAAAAAGAAACAGTATTGACAGCAGAAAGAACACTCGATCCGCAGGATTGGTCGGCACTCAATGAGCTGGGCCACCGCATGCTCGACGACCTGTTCTATTATCTCGAAACCTCGCGCCGGCGGCCGGTTTATACCAAACCAACCGCCGCTGCCATTGACAGCATGCAGCAACCGGTACCTGAAATGCCGCAGGATGCAGTTTCGGTATATGAAGATTTCCTGAAACATGTACTTCCCTATAACACCAACAATATTCATCCCCGGTTTTGGGCATGGGTGCAGGGCGGCGGTACGCCATCCGGTATGCTGGCCGATATGCTGGCCTCCGGTATGAATGCCAACGTAAGCATTGGCGATAGTATGCCCATGCATGTGGAAAAACAGGTGCTCAACTGGTCGAAGCAGATAATGGGTTTTCCCGAAACGGCGAGCGGGCTGCTCATCAGCGGCGCCAGCCTGGCCAATATCACCGCACTGGTAGTGGCGCGGCACCATGCCGATCGAAATATAAAAACGAAAGGTTTACAGTCGGTACCCGGCCCCCTTACTATTTACGGTTCTTCCGAAACCCATAACTGTGTGCTGAAGGGGGTTGAAGTGATAGGTATCGGCAGCGATAATTTCCGCAAGGTACCGGTTGATGAAAATTATCGCATTCGCACCGATGAGCTGCAGCGTATGATCGTTGAAGATATAGCGGCAGGCTGCCGGCCGTTTTGCATTGTAGGAAATGCGGGCACGGTGAATACCGGCGCCATCGATGCGCTCGATGAGCTGGCTGCCATTGCCAAAGAACACAACCTGTGGCTGCATGTGGATGGCGCTTTTGGCGCAATTCCCAACCTGTTGCCCGAGTTTGCCGGCCGGCTGAAAGGGCTTGAACTGGCAGACAGCCTGTCGTTCGATTTTCATAAATGGATGTATGTGAATTACGAAGCGGCCTGTGTGCTGGTGCGCGATCCCCGGTTACACCGCGAAGCATTTGCCTATGCGGTAAGCTATTTAATGGTTCACGACCGCGGTTTATCGGCCGGACCGGATGGCTATAACAATTACGGCATGGAATTGTCGCGTGGTTTTAAAGCCCTGAAAGTTTGGATGTCGTTAAAGCAGTACGGGCTTGAAACCTATCGCACGCTCATCAGGCAGAATTTGCAGCAGGCGCAATACCTGGCTGAACTGGTTCAGGCTGAACCCCTGCTTGAACTGATGGCGCCCGTTCCGTTGAACATTGTTTGCTTCCGGTATAACCCGGGTAATATTCTTACCGGTGAATTGAATAACCTGAACCGGGAAATACTTATGCGGCTGCATGAAAAGGGCATAGCAGCCCCCTCGTATACATTACTGAACGGGCAGTACTGCATTCGTGCGGCCATTACGAATCACCGCAGCCAGTTCCATGATTTTGAATTGCTTGTAAATGAAATAGTAAAGATCGGGACCGGGATATCAGGATTATGAGATCAATGGGATTTCGGAATTGGGAATTTGGCTTTTGGAATTTGAGCCCGGGCCGGATCGGCTTGCAGCGTAAAGCTGTATTCCTCGTTGCCTTTATGGCTTGTTGCCTCGTTACCTTCTTGCCTCTTGCCTTTTTTCGGGTTATCTTTACACACAATTGACTTGTAGCACAAAAAATTATTGTTATATGGAACTTACTGATGAGATCTTAGTTCAGAGAACAACCAAATCGAAGTTGCCGGAAGTAGACTTCAACAAGCTGGGATTCGGCACCTATGTATCTGATCACATGCTGATCTGTAATTATTCAAAAGGCCAGTGGGAAGCCCCCCGCATCGTTCCCTTTGGCGATATTACCGTAAGCCCCACCACACTGGCTTTCCATTACGGACAATCGGTATTTGAAGGTTTGAAAGCGTTCAGACAGGAAGATGGCCGCATCAACATTTTCCGTGTACACAAACATTACGAAAGAATGCTGCGTTCATTAAACCGTATGTGCATGCCAGGCATACCCGAAGAGATCTTCGTTGAAGGGTTGCGCCGCCTGATTGAAGTTGATAAAGACTGGCTGCCCGCACAACCCGGTGTTTCATTATACATTCGTCCGCTGATGTTTGCAAGCGAGGCCAAATATGGCGTAAAGATCTCCGATGAATATTGTTTCATTATTTTTACCGGACCGGTTGGCCCTTATTTCTCCCAACCACTGCGGCTAAAAGTAGAAACCGAATATACCCGCGCTGCAAAAGGAGGCACCGGTTCTGCAAAATGCGCCGGTAACTACGGTGGCGCCTTTTACCCCACACAAAAAGCAAAAGAGGCCGGTTACGACCAGGTTATCTGGACCGATGCCCGTGAAAATAAATACATTGAAGAATCAGGTATGATGAATGCCATGTTCGTTATCGACGGCGTACTGGTAACGCCGCCCACCAGCGATTCCATCCTGGCCGGTGTAACCCGCGATTCTTTATTAACACTGGCTGCTGACCTCGGCATTCCTCATGAAGCGCGCCCGATAAGCGTAACAGAGCTCGAGAATGCCTTCAGGCATAATACCATTTCAGAAGCATTCGGCGCCGGTACCGCCGCCGTAGTAGCGCCTATAGCTACCATACACATAAATGGAATCGACCACCATTTACCTGTTATTAAGGACAATGCCATCATGTTCCGGCTGAAGAACAAAATGGAGGCCATCCGCAGTGGCCAGGAAGAAGACAAACATGGCTGGAATTTCCTGTTTTAATCAGTATTACTATTTCAATAAAGGTGGGCCATCTGCAAAGGGTGGCCCACCTTCTTTTATGTAATACCAGTATCTTTGAATAAACTACATATACCTTTCATTATGCCTAAAACAATTATTATAACAGGTGCAAATGGCAACCTGGGAACCGCGGTGGTAAAAAAATTCCTCGAAGAAAATTACAAGGTGATTGCGGTTGACCATTCGGGTAACCACCTGGGTTTTGCAGACAGGCACCCCCAATTCGAACTGCACGGCATTGAGCTTACCGATGAATCTGAAAGCTCCACATTTGTGAAAGAAGCAGCCAGCCTGTACGGGAATATCGACTGCGGCGTATTGCTGGCCGGCGGTTTTGAAATGGGCGATATTACATCTACTAATATCAGCCAGTTAAGACAAATGTTCTCGCTTAACTTCGAAACCGCTTACAATATCGCCCGGCCATTGTTTCAGCATATGTTACAGAACGGTTATGGCCGCCTGGTATTCACCGGCGCCCGTCCCGGACTGAACCTCGCGGAAGGCACTAACAAAATAGCCTATGCGTTGAGCAAATCATTACTGTTCAACCTCGCCGAAATTTTAAATAAAGAAGCCAAAGGAAAAAACGTTACCGTATCGGTGATAGCACCCAGTACCATCGATACGCCGCCTAATCGCAAAAGCATGCCCGACGCCGATTTCAGCAATTGGGTTAAACCCGAACAAATTGCAGAAGTGGTTTCATTTATATGCTCCGATAATGGCAATATTTTGAGAGACCCTGTTTATAAAGTATACAACAATGCATAAAAAATAAGATGAGTTATTCAAACAACTCGAATAACTCATCTTGTACTTAAACCCTGAGTGCTTAACTAAGCTTTCATACGGAATTAAACACGCAGGATTGTTTTATTACACCATTTAAACACTATTCCCGTTTTATCAAACCTCCCAGGTCACACTTCCAACACACTGTTCCAGCCGGTAACCCCATCGGGTTCACGGAACTGATTCTCTATATCTTCAGCCCACATTCGTTCATCGATAAAGAATTTGTAATAATACCTGCCCCGGGGTAACATCGGTATTTCAATACTCCAAAAACCATTTTTCGAAGGTCGCAAAGTTAACTGGTCATGCGCCCAGTTATTAAAATCACCGGCGAGCGCAATCCTGTTTGCACACGCATTCTTAATGTGGAATTCAATGCACTTCTTCCTCTTGTTAACGTAAGGGGATTGGTGGTGTTTCATGGTGCCCTCCTTTTTTGATTGCCTAATATTGGTTGAAAATCGAATACGGAACAATCATCAGCTTTCACAAGGTTATCTGACACGTAACATCAAAGAATAAAAAATGGTCGAATCCAAGGCAAAATTTGAACGAGTAAGGCAGAGATATTAATAAGGATTTTCTTATGGCCTGTCACAAAAGGTACGTTATTTTGAAAAATTATTAAAGATTTTACTTCAATAATTTTTCATCAACGACCAGTGACCTTTTAGTCTGTTGTATACCAATTAAAAATCATTCCCACTCATGTCCATTGTTTGTTATACGTGCAAACATCAATCAATGCACGATGGTCAAATGTAAATTGTAAAAAGTAATCGTCATATGATCATGGTCATGCCTGAGATCATGCTAAACCGATTAAAATAACAATAGGCAATAACTACATTGGTGTTACATCAATGTCATATCATTACTGGCGGGTGGCAACTTCGCGGTTGGAGAGTTGTTGCTTATCGGGATTACTGCGAACCAGGCTATCGAGGTCGTGCTTCAGGAAGTTGAGATCTTTTTGTAACTGAAGGTTTACAGATAGAACTGAATCATTTTGTAACAACAGCCTGTTATTCGATTCCGTGAGCTGTTTATTTCTGTGATGCAGCAATAGGGATAATGACAACAGTACTATTACACCAATTGCCAGACCTCTGAAAATTAAAACAGGTTGATTCAAGTTCATTCTGATTTATAAGTATATCAAATATGCTTTATTACCGTTAAACGCTAATTAAACGCGAATTAAAAAGCAATTAAACAAGATAATCCTATCAGGTGCCTGGGGAAAATACCTGTAGCCATTACCGGAATATACCATCAAGCTTTAGCCGCAAAGGCTTTAAGGGAAGGAAGAACGATCGTAAAAACCGTTCCGGTTTCGTGGGAACTCTGCACTTTAATGTTGCCCTTGTGCAAATTGATGATCCTTTTGGCAAGCGCCAGCCCCAGTCCGAACCCTTTTATGGGTGTGGCATTGGCCGAGCGGTAAAAAGGCTGGAAAATATGTTCAGCTTCCTCTTCAGTGATCGTATCGCCATAATTCTTAAACTGTACGATCACGTTGTCATTTTCGAACAGCAGGTTTATCATCACATGATGGTCGAACGAGAACTTGCAGCCATTGTCTGCTATGTTTCGCAGCGAGCTATACAACAGTTCGCTGTTGCCGAATACAAGGAATGCCCGTTCATCATCGGGGAAATCGCCGAACTGTAAGATCACTTTATATTCTTCACTGTTCTTTTGCACGTCGGCAGTAACTTTCAACAGCACTTCATCTATCCGTACCTCGCTCAGCTCTATGCTGCCCTGGGTACCGGTTTTGGCAATCTCAAGCAGGCTTTTGGTAAGCTGCTGCATTTGCCGTACATCCTCATGTACCGAATTTATTACTCCTTTGTACTCTTTTACATCCCTTTCCTTTTGCAATGTTACTTCCAGCTGGCTCGAGATGGCGGTAAGCGGTGTCGACAGTTCGTGCGATGCATTGGAGATAAAACGCCGCTGGATCAAAAAAGACTCCTGTAACCGGTCGAGCAGTTCATTGAAGGTATTGGCCAGCTGGTTCAGTTCATCCTGGGTGCTGCCGGCATGTATATGCTGCGTGAGGTTTTGCGAGGTAATATCTTTTACATCGTAAATGATCTGTTTAATTGGTTTTACCAGTTGCACAGAAAAAGCATAACCCACCACCAGGGCAATGGCAATACCAATGAATAAACAGGTAAGCAGGATATCGCGCAGGTCTTTCAACCGGTGCCAGCCGTCGATATCATACCCCGCTACAACCACCACAATGCGGCTGCGGCTGTCGGTGTAGTGATAGGCCAGTATATCGCGCTTATGGTTTGAATAATATATTTCATGTCTCAGGCGCGCCTGTTTCAGGATCTCCTTATCGGGTAGTATGGAATCGATACTCGAAACGTTGTACGTATATACAGGTTTGTCGAGGTAATTGAAGATCGCTACGCTTTTCCCATTCAGCGTAAAGGCCGAGGCTGAATCTATACCATGTAAAATAGCGCGGGTGCTGTCGCTGTCGCCAAAATACGAGAAAAGCTGGCCGTCATTGTTGGCGCGGCCTTTCAACCGCCGTTTAAATGCTTCGGTACGTTGCAGGGAAGTAAAGTAATGAACGGAAATGCTTAATACCAGCAGAATAATGGTAACGAGTAAAGCAAAAAGCGCGGTTATTTTAAATTTTATTTTCAACCTACGGGTTTTCTTTCAAGATATAGCCCATGCCTACCTGCGTGTGTATAAGCCGGGTGTCAAAATCTTTATCCAGCTTCTTACGCAGAAAATTTACATACACATCAATTACATTGGTCTTTGTGTCGAAGTCGATATCCCATACGTTCAGGGCAATGTCGGCGCGTGACACTACCCGGTTCTTGTTCCGTATAAGGTATTCGAGCAACTGGAATTCTTTGGCCGTAAGTGAAATGGGTTTGTCGGCCCGCGTAACTTCCTTACTATCGAGGTTCATGGTAAGATCGGCTACCTTCAAAATATTACCGGTAGGAATATTGTGATAGATCCTTTTCAGCAATGCCCTGATGCGTACCAGCAGCTCTTTAAAATCGAACGGCTTTACGATGTAATCATCTGCCCCGGCATCAAAGCCCTCTATTTTGTCGGCGGTTGTGTTGAGGGCCGTTAGCATAACCACGGGAATACGTTCGCTATGGCGCCGTATTTCCTTACACAACTCATAACCGTTTAAACCGGGCAGATTGATGTCAAGAATTATAAGGTCGAACGGGTAGGTCTCAAAGAGCTTTTTACCGATCAGTCCGTCATACGCCACTTCAACATGGTAATTCTGTTCGGTAAGCCCTTTCTTCAATGACTCTGCTATCTTTCTTTCATCTTCAACCAGTAAAATTTTTATTTCTTCCATAGCCAAAAATTCATGCGCAAAATTCACAAATAATAAAGTTACCGGGTATGGTTATTCAATTTAATGAATTAAAAGTAAATTAAAATTACTAATTCCTAAATTGAAGGATCGCCTTATAATTGATTCGGAAGTAAGAGGTTTTCCCAACCCTTACATCTTCGCTAATAAATCGATCATACGGGTAGTAAACCCATATTCGTTATCGAACCACGCAATCAGCTTAACATGGTTGCCCACAACCGAAGTCAGCGTGCCATCAATAACACATGAATGGGTATTTCCTTTAATATCCAGCGAAACCAGCGGGTCTTCTGTATATTCAATTATTCCTTTATACTCGTTTGCGGCAGCTGTAGCAAAAAGTTTGTTAATTTCCTGCGCAGTGGTTTCCTGCTCCAGCTGAAGGGTAAAATCGGCCATAGCGCCATTGGCTACCGGTACCCGGGTCGATACAGAAGCGATCTTTCCTTTCAATGCCGGCAGTAAGCGCTCCAGCGATTGTTGCAGATCGATCTCCACCGGAATAATGGCTTCGGCTGCCGCCCTTCCGCGCCTGAACTGTTTATGGGGCGCATCGACCAGCTCCTGCCGTGAGGTATAGGAATGGAGAATATTACATTGAACCGACTTAATGCCTATAGCGTTCAGAATATACAAAATGTGGGTAGAACAGTTGGTCATACAGCCGCCGGGGCTTATAATGGCTTCTTCGTTTGTAAGAACATGCTGGTTGAAACCATACACCAGCAGGGGAATATCGGCCGAACCGGTTGTTGATAAAAGTACTTTGCGTGCGCCGGCCTTTAAGTGCTGTTCAGCGCCTTTACGGCTCGAAAAACTGCCTGAACATTCCAGCACCACATCTATCTTCAGATCTTTCCACGGAAGCAAGGCGGGGTCTTTCTGTTGCAGGGCCTTTACGCTTTTACCGTTGGCTACGATGGCTCCGGGCGTGTGAACCATGGTGCCGGCAAACGTCCCGTAAATGCTGTCATACTTTAACAAATAGGCCAGGTTATCGCTGTCCATAATATCATTTACCGCTACCAGTTCAATACCGTCACTATCAACTAGCCTCCTGAACAATAGCCGCCCGATACGGCCCATACCGTTGATTGCAATTCTCATCATATAGTTTTCAAAAATGAGGTGCAAAGATAATCACCTTGTTACAAGTTACAGGTTACAAGTTTCAGGGTAAATGCCGGGGTCTGACGCCTTGCGGTGAGCCGTTGGCAGTAAAAATCAGGTGCAGGGTAGTAACCGGTCAGCTCGAATGGCGTAATAACTGCAAACTGCCAATTGCCAACCGGAAATTCAGGACGTTAAAATTCTTTTGACATTCCCTTAGCTGAAGTAGGTATCGAGGTCGCGCAGTGAAATGGGCTTTTCCCAAACCCTGGTTACCGGTAGGTTGTCTTTAATTCGTGGGGGGTTATAGGCACTCAACAGGTGCAGTTTGATATTGGGATGATCTTTAATGATATTCTCCGCTTTCTCCCAACCCAGCCCGTCGGGCAGGTTGTTATCGAGAAACAAAATATCGGGCAAAAACTGGTCTACCTGCATCAACCCTTCTGAAAGCGTGTAGGCAGTATGTACTTCACAGTTTTTACGGCTAAGGTAGGCCTTGATCAAAAGGCACAGATCCTTCTCGTCATCAATTATTAAAACCTTTATACGCTCCTTTGTCATGTTTTTAGAGCTGAATGTTTAAATACCCCTGGGGAAATAGTTTCCCATTGATGAAAAATATAAAAAAAACAGGAATCTTTTGTCAGTGGTATAATTTTTTCCTCAAATTCCTGAAACGTAAATGTATGACATCTAACACAAAAATCATTCTAGGTATGCTCGCCGCCGCTGCTGCAGGTGCTGCGGTAGGAATTTTACTCGCCCCTGAAAAAGGTAGTGAATTGCGCAGAAAGATCAAAACGGGTATTGATGAGGTTATGGAAGATGTTGCTGAGTTACTGGCAGTTGGCAAGGAGGAAATGAAAAATATGTATGCGGGGGCTGAACAGGAAGCAGAAGCAAGAGTAGAAAGTTAATGTGACAAACTTTATGACAACGTACGCTACTGCATTTTTGATAGGCCGGAATTAAAACATCAACATGGAGAATTTAAACAACAAAGCAGCCAACCTGGCCAACCATGTACAGGAAATTGCACAAACGTATTATGATTTAGCCCGCATCAATGTAGCACAGGCAGGGTCGAAAGCCGTTGCCCGTGCTTTCCTTTTCTTTTTACTGGCCGGGCTCATACTTTGTATCCTTCTGTTAGCAGGCATTGGATTGTCGCTTTATTTAGGTAAATTGTTGAACGATGCGGCAATGGGTTATTTTATAGTGGCGGGATTTTACCTTTTTCTGGTACTTTTCTTTTACCTGCTGCGAAAGCAAATAATATTTCCATTTATCAGGGACTTTATAGTTAGAAAAATTTATGATAAAAGAGATTAACAGCTACAAAGAACTGCTGGAAGAAAAAGCCAGGCTTAACGCATTACTGACTGAGCAGGAACTGCAGATCAAAGAAGACTGGCGATCCTTAAAAGAAGAATTGAAACCTGCCGCAATGATTGGGGCTACGATTAAAAGATTATTTACCCGTAAGGCGGGTTCAGCTGCCGCTTTAATAGGAGTAAATTTACTGGCAGACGGGCTTGTGAAAAAAGTGTTGCTTGCAAAAACGGGATGGCTTACCCGATGGTTCATTCCTTTCCTCATCAAGAATTATGCGTCGCATTTCGTAGATAAACCGGAGAATTTAATAAACAAAATAAAGAAGATCTTTAGTAAGAACGGAAAGATGCAGGCGGAGACAATGCATCAGGAGACAGGAATGGATGCCGTTTGAAACCAGAAACTGCGGATGTTTTCCACCACTTTCAACAACGCATCGAAGCTGATAGGCTTAACAATATAGCTGTTTGCCCCCAGCTCATAACAGCGTTTTATTTCTATTTCATTTTTCGTAGTAGTAAAAACAATAACCGGGATCTTCCTGTACACCGGATGTTGTTTTAATTCTTTCAATACTTCACGGCCGTCTTTCTTCGGCATATTCAGATCGAGCAGGATGAAACCCGGCAGGGCCTTCATTTCCATATTACTGCCCGCATATATTTTATCCAGGTAATTAAACACTTCAATCCCGTTCTCAACAAAATCGATCTGTTCGGGATATCCTGTTTCCGAAAAGGCAGTTTGAAGCAGGTACCGGTCGTCGGCGTCATCTTCAGCAATAAGTATTGGCTGCTTACTCATAAAGTAAAAGTAACATTTGTTATCTACTCGCTTCCTTAAAATTTCCTTAAGACCATCAGGATACAAAATCAAAAAAAGTCCGGAAAGAAGATTTTAGCAAATTCTCCTCCCGGACTTTAAGCGTCTTTTGAAGGGCTGCTAATAACCGAAATGTTTTCAGCTTTTAGTCCACCCTGCGAAAACCACCTGCTACCAATGAAATTATGAACAATATGATAAAAATGAAAAACAGGATTTTCGCAATGGAAGCAGCACCTGCAGCTATTCCGCCAAAACCGAAAATCGCTGCTATAATAGCCACAACCAGAAATATTACTGTCCAACGTAGCATAGCAATAGTTTTTAAGTGAATAAATACAGTTACCAATCAAATTTTCATCCGGTTCCAAACTGGTGCACAATTCTTCTTAAACACCCCGAAACCGGCATTCCATCTATATTTTGTAAAAATCATACCGCCGACCCCGCCCGGATAATATATTGTAATAACTAACACCTAACACTCCCCCGTTCAGGTAAAAAAAATTACAGCGTGTAGACTTAGTTCTACAATACTTTTTAAATCCGCTTTATATTTCCCGCAGGTATAATCTTTACAATAGTTCAGGAGGCTGCTTCTTTTATTAGTCGTTTGTAAAATGAACAATTAAACAAGAGAATAGAGTATAGTAACATTAAAAATCTCAGGTTATGAAGAACAGCTATTTATTACATATAGACGAGCAAACAACGCAGGGAATTCCGTTGGAAGACATTAGCTATTTATCTTCTTTTAAAGCGAATTTGCTTGAAGAACAACTTGCAGAGATCTATATCATTGAGATCACTTTATCGAATCCCGGTACAAACCAGGTTGCGGCGCTGGTAAAGATAGGCGCACACAATGGCGAGTTTACAGGTTACAGCGTTGCTGTTCGCTGGGAAACCGCCATAACAAAAGCATTTGAAAGTATCAGGTATCACCTGCATCTGATAACTAAGCCTCCGGTACAGGAAAATATAAATTAAACAACGCACCCTTATCTTCCTGCGCCGAGGCCAATACATACCCATTGTGGTTGGTCATTACTCTTTCAACTATCGCCAGCCCGATCCCCTTGCCTTCATACTCGGTTCCCGTATGAAGGCGCTGAAAGATCAAAAATATTTTTTGATTGAATTCATTGCTGAACCCGATGCCGTTATCCTGCACACTGATTCGAATGAATTCCTTCTTCAATAATTTTTTATCTATCTGCATCAGTTCTTCACCGGTGGTTTGCATGCACTGAATGGTAACTACCGGCGGAATACCTGGCTTCGAGAACTTGATGGCATTATCGATAAGCGCTTTGAACATCAGGAACAATTGTTTTTCGAAACCGGTAATATCAGGCAACTGTCCAATATGAATAGTTGCCCTTTTTATTTCTATCTCCTGCTTCATATACGACACTACCGATTCCATTAATTTATTAGCATCCACCACGCTCAATTGCTCACCGCCCCGCACCAGGTTGGCAAAATTCATCAGGTCTTCCAGCAATCCCTGCATCCGGCGGGCAGAATAATCGATACGTGAAAGAATGAGTTGTCCATCCTCGTTCAACTGATCGCGGTATTTCCACAATAACCGGTCGCTGAACGTTCTTATGCGCCGCAGGGGCTCCTGCAGATCGTGGGAAGTGGCAAACGCTATTTGTTCCAGCTCTACATTGTAGGCATTCACCTCCAGCATTTTTTGCTCGAGCTGTTTCTGGTATTTCGATCGTTGCCGGTATTCCTTCAATATTACCAGGAAAGAGATGAAAATAATAATAGCGGCAAAAAGAAAAATAGCGGTAAAATACCGAGGCATGGCGGCTTCATACCTGTTCACGGATTTCTTTTTAACCAGTTTCATTTCTTCCTCCTGGATCTGCACGAACACCTTGCGCAGACTATCCATATATCCCTTTGTTTCAACCAGGCTGCTGCGCGATTTCAGGTAAACGCTGTGCTGAAAATGATCGATAAGTTTGTTCATCAGCAAACCGGCCTCGTTCATCAACTGCTGCTGCCTGATGTTACCGGCGGTAAGCCTTTTCAACGAATCGTAACCCGGTTTTATATCGGCTTTAATACTTAAATAGGGATTTAAAAAACTACTGTCGTTGGTAAGCAGGTAGCCGCGCTGGCCGGTTTCCGCTTCCTTTATGAATTTCTCGAGGGCACTTGTTTGAAGGATCACTTTGTAGGCATGTTCTATCTTCCGGTTCTGCGCATTTGACCGAACATAGCTCTTATAAAGAAGATATGACAGGCTTAACGTTATGATGAGCGACAGTACAAATGCCGTAATGATAAAAAATAGTCTTTTTTTCATAGTGATTCATTCTACAGATCGGGGATAATTTTCCACAGTCGCCTTTAGCACTTCTCCCATCCCCAACATAGTAAAAAAACGAATTAAGGACAAAAACCTGAAATTCAATAATCTAAAATTTTCTTTTCCAATAATAATAAAGTGGAAAGCATCTTGAAGTTAATAAAGAAAAATGAACCCGTATGTTACAGCAGAACCTTGTGCAGAAGCAGGAAACCAAAATATTGCCTCAACAGATCCAACTGCTCAACTTATTTCATTTAAATACAATCGAATTAGAGCATAGAATAGAACAGGAATTGGAGGACAATCCGTTTTTGGAAAAAAAGGAGGATGAGGAAGAGGCAGCGGCTGACAAGTTTGCCAAAGAGCAGGCTCAGGACTATCAGGACTGGGAGGAGTATGGCTATGATGACATTCCGGACTACAAGATGGAATACAGCAATTACCTTCCCGACGACGAAAAGACCTTCAGTCCCATGAAGGCCGCCACCGATTTCAGGGAAGACCTGAAAAAACAGTTTCGCCTTTGCTGCAACGACGAAAAACAAACTTTACTGGCCGATTACCTGATCGACTCCCTCAGCGATAGCGGCCTTTTGGAAATAACACTCGATAAACTGGCTGAGGAATACTCATTCACCTGTAAAACCTGGATGGAGGCCGAGGACTTTGAACCGGTGCTTAAAGTGATCCAGAACCTGGATCCCATTGGCATTGGCGCCCGCAGCATTTGCGAATGCCTGCTGTTGCAGTTGAAGGCCATGAACCAGAAACGGCCCGATGTGCAAAAAGCCATCTGCCTGCTGCGTGAGCATTACCAGGACCTGCGCAACCGGAATATGGACAAGATCATGGAATGCCTGCAACTCGAAGAAGATGAACTGAAGATCATCCTGGAACTGGTAAGCAGCCTGAAAATGAAACCGGTGGCCGAAGTACAGGAAGGCAGCACCCCCAACGCCCACATAATACCCGATTTCTTAATAGTTCAGGAAGGCGATTACCTGGAAGTTTCCCTTTATAACCAGCGTTCATCCTCCCTTTTTATCAGCCGGGAATGGAAAGAAATAGTCGCCGACAGCCAGAAAAACAAGAAAGACGCGGCGGCGGCACAATATTTAAAGAACAAGTATCAGTCGGCCCAGTGGTTCGTGAGCGCCATCAGGCAGCGCGAAGGCACCATGTTGCGCATCATGAAAGCTATCGTAAATATGCAGTATGATTATTTTCGCGAGGGGGATATAAAACTGCTGAAGCCGATGATCCTGAAAAATATAGCCGATAAAACCGGCGTGGACATTTCAACCGTATCGCGTATTACCTGTAATAAGTACGTTGATACGCCATTCGGCATGATCCTGCTTAAAGACCTGTTCACGGAGGGTATTATCAATGAGAAGGGAGAAGCCATCAGTAATAAAGTTATTCAGGTAGCCATCGAGGATGCAATTGAAAAAGAGGA
>CBIHPC010000148.1:0-14832 GCA_966211305.1 uncultured Niastella sp. | reverse complement strand
TATGGAAGTCTTTTGGTTGTGACGTTTGATCCTGGTGAGATCAGACAAAATATGAATATGTCGGGTACGGAACATTATCATGAGGTACGAAGTCAGCATTGAGGGGAATGAAGAAAGAAATACGAAGTATGAAACAGGAGGTAGGAAGTGAATTAATTTCAGGGCCCCGCTCCTGATCTTTAATGTTTTTCGTCGTACCTCCTACTTCTTGCTTCATCAACTTTAGACGCTCTTCTTATTTATCAGGCGCTTCCCATTTCTTACCTCTTACTTCGGCGCGATCTGGCCATTTAATATTTGCTTCCAGCAGGAGCCACCTGATAGCCAGTTCTATGGAAGCGCCGCCTCCCCCCATGCTTCCCACTCTTCCTTGCTGGGGCCGTAAATGCCGGGCACTTTCAGTCCGGCCATGCGCATCAGCACTGTCATTTGCCCGCGGTGATGTGTTTGATGTATGATCAGTACCCATAATGAAAAACCTTTCTTCCAGGGATCGCCGTAGAGGTTGTTTTCTTCTTCCAGCATATCATCGTCCCAATTGCTGATGATAGCCCCTATCAGCTGATCACTGTATTTTTTATAATTTGTAATAAGTTCCTCAACAGTGGAATAGTTGCCGTATTGTTCTTTAATTGGCAATCCGAGTTTGCTGGGCAGCTCGGTAACTGTTTCTACAATGTGATTGGCCAGCCGGCCCAATGTGCGGCCATTGGGAATGGCAACCTGCAGGCTTTCGTCGGTTAAACTGTTGAAAATCTTTAAAGTGGCTTCGGTTTCTTCTTTCCAACGATCGAGAAAATCATGAATGCTGCGTATCATTTGATCTGGTTTTAATGTGATAGTTACAAGACCAAAGTAACAGGCAGAGTGTGACAGCAGTATGTCAGTAGGAAACTGTCGTTCGTCGAATTTTTTTTAACGCGGAACGCAGAACGCCTGGTCCTGAATTTCGGGATAACTGAGTTTATTCGTTCTGAACCCGTTTCGGGAAACAGCTTTAAGCCTTAAGCGTTTACCGGCAGATAATGCTGGCGTACTTCTTCGGTAAGCTCTTTCATGATGTTTACCAGCGCATCGGGCGATTCAATGGTAACATGGTGGGTATACATCAACAGCCAGCGGGCAATGTATTCAAGATGGGAAGTAACATAATACATATATACCTGGTCGTCTTTCACTTCTTCGCGAACATACCCGTAATAATATTTCTGGCTGCCGAGGTAGCGGGCCATTTTTTTGGTGAACCTGATACAGACCTCCTGCAGTTCGGAGGTGTTGATCATCGATTGCAGGTATTCCTGTAAGGAGGGATGGGTATCGGGTTCAAACGTATTTTCAAGTATTTGCAGTTGTTGTATACGGCTCACCCTGAAATCGCGGTAACCGTTGCGCAGTTTGCACCAGCCGATCAGGTGCCAGGCCTGGCCGTAATGGCAAAGTCCGATGGGCTCAAGCGTTCGCTCGGTAACGGCATCCTGCCCGCTCTGGTAGCGGATACGGATCTCTCTTTTATCGCCCAGCGCTTTTTGCAGGTCTACCAGGAAACGGCCTGCGGAGTCATCGGCAGGCAGTCGGCTAAGCACGGCAATATTATCGTTCAGCTGATCCATGTGCTCTTTGTCGGTTGAGCGCAGTACCGCTTTTACTTTAAACAGGGCCGCATTGAAATGTTTTTTGATCGATTCGTCGGAAAGGTGCTCGGCCAGTTTGGCCCCGAGGAGCAGGGCGGAGGCTTCTTCCTGCGTGAACATTACGGGCGGCAGGCGGTAGCCTTCCATTATGGTATAACCGCTGCCTGCTTCACCGATCACCGGCACGCCGCTTTCTTCCAATGCCTTAACATCGCGGTACACGGTGCGTAAGCTGATGTTAAAGCGATCGGCCACCTCCTGCGCAGTAACTCTTTTTTTACTTTGCAGGTGGGTGAGAATGGCGTGTAGTCGGTCGATGCGGTTCAATGAATATTCCGATTAAATTGAATGATTTGTATTAAAAGTATCGGGCTGCAAGCTTTAAGCTGCACACTGCAAGCAGAGAACCACAGCTTTTGTATTTGCTTTCGCCTTTAAGCTAGGCTTTCTCCACCCACGCATTATTTTCCTTCAACAAATTAATCAATTCTTCAACAGCAATGGCGCTGTCAACATTTCGTTTCAC
The DNA here is from genome assembly GCA_966211305.1 of uncultured Niastella sp. Classification (GTDB taxonomy): domain Bacteria; phylum Bacteroidota; class Bacteroidia; order Chitinophagales; family Chitinophagaceae; genus Niastella. The sequence goes on along the minus strand of CBIHPC010000148.1, from coordinate 12,675 downwards.
AATTTCTTTTCCTTTATATAAAGTGATCTTACCCGGGCCGCTGCCTACGTACCCAAAATCGGCATCGGCCATTTCGCCGGGACCGTTCACTATACATCCCATGATGGCGATCTTTACGCCTTTCAGGTGATGGGTCACCGAACGGATCTTCGCCGTGGTTTCCTGCAGATCGAACAGGGTTCGGCCGCACGAAGGGCAACTGATATATTCGGTTTTCGAAATACGCGTACGGGTAGCCTGTAATATAGAGAATGAAGTATTATTGATGAACTGGTGATTGTTCTTTGTTTCCAGGTACGTACGGCCGCTCACTTGCTGGTTCCGGATCTTTTCGGGTTCATTCATAAGCCAAATTCCATCGCCCAGACCATCGAGCAGCAGCGCGCCGCTATCGGTTGAAAAATGGATCAGTTGTTCATCGATGGTAGTATCCTCGCTTTCCACCGCCAGTATTACCGGGCAGTTGATGCCCTGGTTCATTAACTCTATAATGTAACGCCGTACCGATGGCATGGCGTGTGCGTTCGAAGAATACAAACACAGCACTATGGTTTTGTCTTTTCGAATAGCCTGGAGTAACTCCAGTGAAGCCGGTTCATTTACATCAGTGGCCACAAAGTTCAGCACTCCCGAACGGTCGGTGCTTTTGAGGTATTCTGTTGACCGGAATAACGGGTAATACTTTTCTTTATCAGGGGCATTCAGCCAGGTGCTATGATCGCAAATAACTTTCAGCGTGCCGGGTAAGGAAAAGCCGGGCAGCTTTTTGCCTGTGTAAATATAATCGGCAGCGGCATCTGCTATAGTAAATTTATCTGTTTCAGTGTTATAGGTATAACCAATGGCCTGCAGGTCTTCGTGGCGAATGGTTGCTGCTTTCATAAAATCGGCAACAACTACCGGTACCTGTTTGCCGCCGATGTTTGAAACGGTGCTGGTATTCCGTTTGGTATATTCAAACGGCGAAAACGGAACTTTTGTAATGGCGGGTATTGTTTCCTTTTTTGCCGTTTCGCGCGAAGTGTATCGTTTTACAAGATCGCGGCAAACCGGGATCTCGAATTCAGGATCTTCCGTTAACGACACGCGGATGGTATCGCCGAGGCCATCTTCGAGCAGGGTGCCGATGCCGATGGCCGATTTTATTCTTCCATCTTCGCCATCGCCGGCTTCCGTTACGCCGAGGTGCAATGGATAGCATTCATTAAATTCATCCATCATTACATTCACCAGTAACCGGTAAGCCTGCACCATTACCTGCGGATTGCTGGCCTTCATGCTCAGTACAATATTGTGATAGCTTTCGTTGCGTGCAATGCGAAGGAATTCCATGGCGCTTTCAACCATGCCCATAGGCGTATCGCCATAACGGCTCATAATACGGTCGCTGAGCGAACCGTGATTGGTGCCAATACGCATGGCGGTGCCATATTCTTTACAGATCTTAACGAGCGGGGAAAACCGTTCGCGAATGCGGTCGATCTCTTCGGCATATTCCGCATCGGTATAATCTATTTGTTCAAATTTCTTTTTGTCAACGTAATTGCCCGGGTTTACCCGTACTTTCTCAATGATTCGTGCTGCTATTTCAGCGGCGTTGGGTGTGAAATGGATATCTGCAATAAGCGGCGTTTTATAACCTCTTTTTTGCAGTTCGTTCTTTATGTTGAGTAGGTTTTCCGCTTCTTTTTTGCTGGGTGCGGTAATGCGCACCATTTCTGCGCCTGCCGCTATACAACGGATGCTTTGCGCTACGGTAGCCATGGTATCCATGGTATCGGTAGTGGTCATGGTTTGCACCCGAATAGGATTGAAGTTGCCCAGCAGCAGGTCGCCAATTCGTACTTCGCGGGTTGCCAGTCTTTTATATTCGGTCAATGAGTCGCAGTAAAGCTGCATTGTATTGCTAATGATTTAAAGATTGGTGATTGCCGGTTAAAACGGCAAAATGTCTGCAAAATTACGATAAAGTAATAAGTAGTAAGTGTTAAGTAATAAGTAACGGTAAAAGCCTAATATTGAAGGGTTAACGCAGAATACGGCTACTTGCTGCCTGCCGCACCTGTTGCAAAAATATACGTATATCAAAAATAAGCACCGGGGCTTTCCAGCTTATTGGCATGAAGGCTAATTTGAAGACTGCCGAAAAGGTTAAAAGGAAACTTCAGGTGTCGCAAAACAACTTAAAACTTATAACAACTTTACCAGTCCTTCTCCGGCTGCGTTACAGAACGGGAGCGGTTTTGCTGTATTTTTCGCTGTACTTCCTGTTCTTTTTGCTCCAGCGATTTCAGGTATTGTTCAATCTTTCTTTTATCGAGCTTGTTCTGTTGAGGCTGTTTTTTCTGCTGCTGTTTTTTTTGCGGTTGTTTTTGCTCTTTGCCCTGGTTTTGTCGTTTCAACTCGGTCAACGCCTTTTGCAGGTTGAACCGGGCATCTTCATCGGTTGGGTCGAGTTTTAAGGTTTGCTTATAAGCGTCGATGCTTTCCTGCAGCTTTTTTTGTTTGGTTAAGGTTACTCCTTTGTTGTAGTAACCTTTTATCTTATAATTCCTGTCATTTGTTTTTTGTATCAGTTCATCGAACGATTTTTCCGCATCGGTCAGGTTGCCGGTGCGGTACCGGGCATTGGCCAGGTTAAGGCGGGCGGTTGAGTTTTGCGGGTTCTGCTCAATCGCTTTCTGATATGCGGGCAATGCTTTATCGAACTGCCTTTCGTGATACAGCTTATTGCCTTCGCGGATAGCCGCATTTTCATCCTGTGCTTTTACCACAGCTGGCAATGCAAGGAACAATGGCATCAGCCATAATATGTTGATCGGGTTTATCACGCTGCTTTCCATTTCCGTTCAGGTAAAAAGAATTCTGCCATCAGGAATACAAAGGCAATGACCAGAAACCACTGGAAATAACTTTTGTAATCTCTAAAGGCATTATCATCGAGGACAGTTGATTCAATGGTGCTTAACTGTTTGGTGATGGCATTCACCGCATCATCTACATCATTCAGTTTTACATAAATGCCCCTGGTAGCACCGGCCAGTTGCTGCAATTCGGTTTCGTTCAGCCGCGATATTACGGTATTGCCGTTTTCGTCTTTTTTGTATTCGTTGGTAGCTGGGTCCATAATAGGCGCACCTTCTGCCGAGCCAAATCCAACGCTATTGATCATGACGCCGTCTTCGGCCAGTTGTTGCGCCAGTGGCACGGCCTGCGGGTCATGGTCTTCACCATCGGTGATCAAAACTATAGATTTGAATTTTCTCTCCTTGCTATTGAATGCCGAATTACCGGCGCGTAAAGCTTCTGAAATAATGGTGCCCTGGGTTGGCACTACTTCGGGACCGGCCTGCTGTATATACATACGGGCGGCGCCGTGATCGGTGGTAAGCGGCATTTGCAAATAGGCCCTTCCTGCAAAAAGCACCAGGCCCACACGGTCGTTCGGTAACTGGTCAATCAGTTTATATACGAGCTGACGGGCCCGCTCTAACCGGTTGGGTTTTATATCTTCAGCCAGCATGCTTTTACTTACATCCATGGCGATCACCACATCTACACCTTTGCGTTGTACATTGTCCCTGGCGCCCGGTTTTTGCAAATTGGCGGAAGCCACAATAACGGCTGCCAGCGCCAGGGCAAAGAACATAAATTTGAGCAGAAAGTTGATGGGCGAATAGTTGGCTATAAGCGCCTGCACCAGCTTTGCGTCTCCGATCTTTTTAACGGTGTTCTTTTTCCAGTACATTAACTGGAAGTACAGAACAACTATCAGCGGGATAGTGGCCAGGGCGACGAGGTATTCGATATGTTGGAAACGGAATGCCAATGTGATAATTTGATAATTAGCCAATGTGATAATGGAAAACCGGCACATTGGCATTCATTGAGTGCAAAGATTAAACCAAATTAATATCCGTTACAAATTAAGTACTTATGCCCGATTTTCATAGTTAAACTCCATGGGGGTTATACCAGTTGACAAGTTGACGGGGGTTGACAGGTTGACAAGGGTAGAGAACCGGACTCAAAACGAAAGCCCGCCGGAGCATATGCGACGGCGGGCAGGCATTTGTAAGGTATTAAATTTTATATATTCGGCAGCCGGCAAATACCCGGCCGTTCAAATTGTATTCATTAGCACATTATCGAATTATCACATTAGCTAATTAACCTACTTCTTTCCTTCAAAAAAGCCATAACTTTTCAGGATCTCCTTCAGCAGGTTTATCCTGATGTTTATAAAATCCACATTCGGATCGGGGCTTTCAACCTGTAATGAGAAGAAGTATGGGTGATTGTTCTCTTCTATCCAGCCGATAAGCCAGCCGAGTTGATTGCCTTTGTCGGTAATGTTCCATCCGGTTTTATAGCTCAGTTTGTAGTTGCTGTTGTTTTCCCACAGCATCATGCTGCGTACAATGCGTTGGGTTCTTTTTTGAAAGGGCAGTTGATCGAAATATAATTTCTTTACCAGACCCAACTGCTCATCGGCGGTTACTTTGGCCGTGTTATCGAGCCAGAAGGTGTCGAGGTTGTTTTTTATTTGAAATGTATCGTAGCGGCGGGAGTAACCGAGGGTATCGAGCCAGTGCTGCATTTTTTCTTTACCGATACGGCGGGCCAGCTCCTGGTACCATGGCGGACAGGAAATGCGGAAGGCATCCCACATGGTCATGTCGCGGTTGCATTCGGTGCGCTGGCGTTGCACGCTGTCCCATTTCAATACGGTATTGGTATCGTTTACCATCCCTGTTTCCAAACCAATAAGGGAGTTAACGATCTTGAAAGTAGAAGCAGGCGTATAGGCGCTGTCGCTATACCGGGGCAGGTTATAAATGGTAAAACTTCCCTGTCCGTTATCGAAAAGGCCAAAGCAGCCGGAAACTTTATATTTATCGAAATATTTTTTCAGGCTGTTATCAACTGTAACATTATTGGGTGAGCAGGCAAAGGCCAGAGTAACAAACAGGCTTCCGGTAATCCATTTTAGCATATCGAAAATTTGGGCAAAAGTAAATCGTTAATGTGATAATTAGGTAATGTGATGATGAAATACAATCGGCAATCGGCTCGAAATTCGGGCGGTGCAAGGTCGTAATTAAATCTTAACAATCGCGAGTCACTCACCATTGCCCATTCACCTACTTCGGCAGCCCATATTTATTGATCAGGGCCAGCAGCACCCCGTTCGTCCAGCCGAAACCATCCTGGCCGGGGTATTCGCCGCCGCCGGCTTCCGCATTAAGGTCAACTACATTATATTTCTCCATCAGTTTGCCGGTGCGTTTATATACATCCACATTCAGGTTTACCCAGCGCTCGGCAATATCGCGCGCCAGTTCCCGCTGTCCGCAACGATCGAGTCCCCAAATGGTCATCCATTCCAGGGGCGCCCAGCCATTGGGGGCATCCCATTGCTGGCCGGTATTGAAGGGGGAAGCCGTTACGCCGCCCGGTTGTAACAGTTTTGTTTTTACCTGCTCAGCAGCCTGCCGCGCCAGCAGGCTCATATAATCAAGGTTTCTGGTGAATACGCAGAAGGGGTACATGCCAGCCGGGGTAACAACGTCCGATACCTTGCGGGTGCGGAAATTATAATCGGTGTAATATTTCAGGGATTTGTTCCAGCAATATTTATCAATGGCCAGTCTTCTTCTTTCAGCCTTCCGTGCATAGTCGGCCGATGCCTTGCTGTCGTGCGCAATGAATTTGGCCTGAGAAAGCACGGTTTCGAGAAAATACAATAAACTGTTCAGGTCAACGGGAACCATATCGGTAACATTGATACTGGTGAGGCTCTTTTTATCTTTGAACCAGCGGCTGCTGAAATCGATACCGCTTTCGGCGCCGGCGCGCAAATGCGTATACATTTCTTTTTTATTGCGGCGCGAACGTTGTGCGGTTTCCACATCTTCTTTATAGCTTTCCTGGCGGGGAAAAGCATAATCATCCCAATAACGGTTCAATACCAGGGTATCGTTTAGCTTTACAACCCGCCTGAATGCCTGGCCGGTTTTTAATTTAGTTGAACCATCCATCCAGAATTCGTATTCCTTTTCCAGCGCAGGCATATACGTTAGCAATACGGAATCGCCTTTTATATCGGCAAGCAGATCGACCATCAGTGCAAAGAAGGGTGGTTGTGAGCGGCTGAGATAATAACTTCTGTTTCCGTTAGGGATATGACCGTAGATCTCGATCATCCAGGCAAAGTTCTTTATCATGTTCTCCATGAGCTCGCCTTCGCCGCTTGCCTGCAGCCCCAGCATGGTGAAATAGGAATCCCAGTAATAGATCTCGCGAAAGCGGCCTCCCGGAACTATATAGGGGTTCGGCAATGCCAGCAAAGAACTGCCGATAACAACGGTATCGGGGTCACGGCGCAGCACGGCCCACAGGTTTTTGATATGGGCGGTAACGTCTTTTTCCTGCGTAATGTAGTTGAATTGCGGCGGCGGGGGCGGCAATTCAAAATTGTTCTGCACAAATTGTTGCAGATCGAATCTGGCAGCGCCTTTCTGTTGCAGGTAATCGGCAACAATATTTTTCGGGTTCCTTTTGGGAACGCAATCAACGAACGTTTTTCCATCGGGAAATACCTTGCTTAGCTGCACATCGCGGAATAATTCGCCATAGATCTTGTCGGGCGTGGCAGGCGGTTGAGCAATCGTACTAACAAACTGCCAGCTTACCAGTAAACACAGGAACAGTTTTTTCATCCTTACTACATTTAATTATCAGGGGTTTCCGGAATCAAATGTAATAAATAAAAAAACCGTTCCGATAGAAATCGGAACGGGAGAATTGACTTACTATTTATGCTCTAAAAGAACTTAGTGATTTGTAATGGGCGCTTCGGCTACGCTCACGTTGCATTCTTCTTCATTTGACTGGTTTAGTTTAATTGCCTGCTCCATCGTTTTGCGCCCGTTGAACGGCATAGCTGCCCACTATCTTTCCTGTTTCCAAACCCACTTCACAATCGGCACGAAAGTGAATACCCGCATATAATCTTGACAATGCTGCTTCCTGGGCCATTTCATTGTATGCTACTGCGCGTTCGGGAACAATGTGCGATAGAATGGTAGCGGCTGAACTGCTGAATGTTGCGTGGCCCGAAATATAGGACGGGAAATTAGGCACGCCGGTGAGTGTTTTTATTTTGGGGTTCAGTTGCGATGGGCGCGGGTTGAAATAAAACATTTTGGCATCCCAGCATACAATGGCCGCATCCATCAGCGCCATGTTCAGTAATGCCATATTACGGGCCCAGCGTACTTCGCTATAATTCTTTTTAATAAAATCTTCAGCGGCTATAGCGTCCCAATGACCGGGTGGGGTAGAAGTGCCAATGCCATCGGCCCAAAAATGCACAATGCGGTAGTGATCTCGCGAATCGTCCTGTATGATTTTATACACTTCCTCCGTTTCGTCTTTCATTTTGGCGCTTGCAGTAAGCGGCGGCGGACCGGGGCGTAGGGAAACAGCCGTTAAAGAGTCAAACAGAAAAGTTTTTACTTTTCCGAATATAGGAAGCATGGGCGGGCGTTTAGGTATTTCAAGACTGCTCCAGGGAATTTCACCCCGGGCAATACAATCGTTTTCCAGCTTTGTCCAATCGGCCTGAGTACCTGCCGCTGCCCCGGCGCGGTCGCCACGGGCCCGGATAACGAACTTTTGGGCTACTGCTTTACCCAGCGCTTCGCCGGCTTCAAGATCACTGCGCACATTGGCGCCGGCAATTATGCGTGCGCGTTTATGTTCTTCCGCTTTTTGCTGAATGAAATCCTGGTCGCCGGGGAATAGCAGTTTCATCATTTCCACGGCCGCGCCAATAACGACTGCGTCTTCCGATGGATACGATGGCAGGTCTGATTGTGGTATCAACGTTTTAATAGTGGCGTTTACCTTATAAGGAGCCGGTCGGTTATATAATTTTTTATAATAGTGAGCGGCTACCAGTGCATCGTACTGGGCGGCGCTTACGTAGGCGTAGGCACGGGCTGCGTAAGGCGGGTTGGCAAAGGGAAACTGCGGGTAGGCCAACGGGTTATTGGCATTGGGGCCCGGATAAGTGCCGTCATCGTTCTGGTAAGGCGCCAGGTTGTATTTGGCTACCAGTTCGCGCAGGATCTCGTTCCAGCGAAGGATAGCGCCGGCGCTCCAGTATTTCACCATATTCTTTTCATCCTCGGTTAACGACGCCTGCCAGCTTTTTATCTCGTTCATCTGCGCAATGTATTCCGGCGTGTTGGTGGCCACCGGCGCCGGTACAGAAAATTCATTGGCTGAAGCAAGGAGAATGGGTTTCCAGCTTCCGGCATCTATATCGGTTTTACCTGGTTGCAGTGCCGGCAGGTCATCGGTTCTACCGCCTGTTTTTTTTGAACATGCAAAGGGAATGGCGCCAGCTGCGATCACCAATGCAGGTAATATGATGTAGAGTAATTTTTTCATTGTTTCATTTTTTTAGCGATGAAGAGGCGGGTTTCTTTTTGTTGAAATCAATTATCTGGAATATGCCGCCGCCGATGGTGGTCGCCTGACCCACATTCCTTCCTGACACTACGTAATTGCCGGTGGCGATAAACGACAAACCTTTCGGTTTGTTCAATTCATATTTCAACCAGGCGCCCAGGCGCATCGCATTCATGGTATTGCTGGGAAAGGGCATATTGTTACGTGTGATATCGAACCCGCCCTGCGTGATCATGTTATCCAGAAAAGCTTCTGCTATAAAATTGAGGCTGCGGTATCCGGCGCGGATGTTGTAAGTGAAAACATTGGGCATCGACACCTCATTGGTATAGTGCATTTGTGTAGTGTAATAGGCGTCGCGGTCGATCCTGATATTGTCCCTGAACACATAAGCGGCCGATGCCGTTACAAAGAAATTTCCTAACTGGTAATCGCCCATGGCCCTTAATGAAAATGTTTTGCTGCGCAAACCTATCGACAGCGGCAGGTAATCGGCAACATATTTTGAAAGCGGTGCAGAAACCCCGGCAATACCATACAGGGAGAGATCGCCGTTGCCGAGTTTTCGTTCTACGGGCATCCATTTTAACCACAGCGAACCGTCCTGGATGCCTTTCTGGCTGTGCAGCGTACCCGCAGATGCTTTGGTGGTTATGTACGGTGCGCCAAACAGAATGTTCAGCTTGTTGGTGATACCGTAGTTACCCATTACGCTGATCATTTGGGTAGAAACGGTGCCCAGGTTCAGGTTTTCCCTTTTCAGGGTTCCTTCCCAATAATTCTTCCAGCTGCTGTAACCATACATGGGGCCTATACACAAATTGTTTTTGGCCATCATAATGCCATCGATCTCTGTTTGGGCATTAACAGAAAATGCGACCTGAATACAGAGAATAAGTAATATGCAATACCGCCTGAATGCCTTCCGGAATTGTATCATAAACAGTTAGGTTTTGTATAGAAAGTTTGCCACACCTGCACACCTTCGCAAAAGAGGTGTGGTACACTTTATTGGTTAAAATTTAAACGCGCAGCCGATGTTAACGAGGTAATCGGCAAAGGCTGCATCGCCCTGTGCATGTACGCCGGTTGCTTCCGTTCTCAACATATCGGCAACGCTTTGTATGCGGTTGCGTTTTACTGCGAAAGGAACGTAGGCGTATATGGTAGCTTTTTTGAACTGGTAGTTCAGGCCCGGTTCAATGGATACGATATAACCCGGCCGGCGAAAACCCATACTGCCGCCAATAAGGTCTTTAGCGGGCTGGCATTCTTTACGCACACCGGCAGATAAGGTGAAGTTTTGCCAGGTAGCATTTACTCCGGCACGTATCATCCACTGGTCGGGTACGCTCATTACCGCCGTGCCATATTTAATGGCAGTGGCGGAAGGCGTTCCACCCCGCGCTGTTGATACGCCGTTCTGTTCGCGCGGGTTGATGAGGTAATATAAATTGGTATATACACCAATAACGGAATTGAAATTATAGTAAGCATTTAATTCGGTAGTGAACCCGGTTCCGCCATCGCCTAACTGAATTGACTGATCGACATAGCCCAGTACTTTGGTGGAATCATTTTTTACAAAATAATCCTGGTAGCGGTAATCGCCTGTTGGCAGTTTGAGACCCAGCCCAACCTGGATATTACCCTTTGGCATTTTGGTTTGATCTAACAACCACTTATAGCCCACTATGCGAATATCGCCCAGGCCAAAAGAACTGGTAAAATGGCGGGCGCCTTTTCCACCGTTGTTGCCGCCATGCTCATACAGCGAGGAGCGGTCGTTTGATATAACCGGAACGTCGAGCGCTAAAGACCAGCCGTTCTTAAAAATACGGGTGAGCACCAGGTCTAACGTGTATGAATAGTTAATTACTTCGGTATTCTGTTCGGTGCGGTGTTTTTGTTCTTCTTTTCCCACAAAGTGGCGGAACGATTTAAAATAGCGGTTGTTTACCGACAGCATCCAGTTGTTCGACCCATGCTCCATAGCCTGATCGCGGGTGCAAAAGCCGCCGGTGCTGCGAATGGCCACGCAACCCTGCGATTGCGCATGGTAAGTTAATAACAGGTATAGGAACGATGTAACAATAGTCTTCTTCATGATAGTTGTTTTGGTGTTGCAGGATGTATAATTATTTGCTTGCGAGTTGCCCTTTTTTCATTTTCAGTTTCGACAAAATATAGTTGCCCACATTAACGCCCTGATCTCGTGCTACAAATACAGAAGAGCGATAGTGTATGCCGCCGTAAAAGCGGCTCATGCCCGCTTCATCGGCTGCCTGCCTGGGGGTTTCAAAACTTCTGTCGGCAAAACCCCAGGCACGTTCAGTGCTGTCCCTGAACGGTGTTTGTTTACCGTAAATATGTTCAAGCACCGTGGCGGCGGCCGTTGAAATAATGGAATGGCCGCTGGTATATTCAGGAAAAGGCGGGGTTTGCAGAAATGGTTTCCAATTGGCGTCAATATACTTATTGATCATTGTTTCGGGCCGAATGAGGTTGAACCTGAATTTGGCATCCCAGCAGGCAATAAAGGCGTCCATTACAGCAAAAGCAACCGTTGTATAAGTGTATACGGTTTTGTTGAAATCGGCTTTCTGGTTCTGACAAATAATGCCGGTAATGCCCATCCAGTGGCCGCCGGGCGTCATGGCCTTGGTAGCGTACATGGTGTGACCAACCACGTTTAACTTAAAACCATTACAATCCCAAAAACTGGCTATGGCCTTTTGTTCTTCGGTTAGGTTTGAACCGGTGTCCTGCACCTCTTTGGTCATTTTATAAAATGAGCAGGCGGGATCTTTACCAAACGCACAATGTGGCGGTGGAGGGAACTGGTTGCTGCTGTCAAGCGCTATGGTGCGAATGGTTTTCCATGCCGGTTCTACGGCCTGAAAATACCCAGGCGGGGTAGGCACCCATTTGCCCTCATCGGTAGGCACGGTGTATTTGGCGGCGGAGCGGGTTTCGGCATAGTTGTCTTTTTTGCTCCACGCCAGCACGGCTTTTGCCACCGCAAGCCCATAAGCTTCGGAGTTTTGTTTTATATCGGCAGGCATTCCATGATCCAGTGCCAGCGACTGCAGGGAGTCAACGATCTTATCGGTCATTTCTTTCGAAAAGGTGAGTGTTCTGCCTACTTCCATCAACGACATAAGTGCCGCGTATGGATAATCGATGGCCTTGCCGGCTTCCGGTGCCGGCACCCCGGCAAAATCTTTCAACTGGCCTTGCAGCGAGGTATAACTGCTATCGCCACGTGCCATGGTTTCATATGCCGCCAGGTGGGCGTAGGCATAAATGCGGCTGGCTACCGGAGGCGTAAAAATATCGTAGGTAATGACCTCAGTAAGCAAACCGGTTACCTTACTGTAAAGAACAGGATTATGAAGTACCTGCTGGTAATCGTTCTTCCGTTGCGAACAGGAAACGGCGATCACCATAATAATGGCAAACAATAATGCACGCATGATATGGCATCAATTTTTAGAGATCAAAAATTGCTTAATGATATAAAACTGGCTAAGACTTTCCCCTAAAACCAATAGCGATCAGCATTCGGGAGGCTGGGCGGGTGTAGTAATGAGTGGCGATGAAGGAATAACAATGGCATAGCCGGTATATCGATGCTTTTGTGCTGTCAGTGCCTCCAGCCGCCAGTTGTTTTCTTCCTGCCAGTATTCGGTAATGGGATTTTTGATGGAGCTGGCGGGCGATGAATTTTTTTCCTGCGTGTTTTGCAGATCGTTCACCAGTTTAAAGAATTCCTCACGGGCATTCTGCAATTTCATTCTGGTTTCGTTGGGTAAACATAATAACACCAACTCACCGTTAGCTACTTTGCGTTTTACGTATTTATAGTGAATGCCTTTGTTTTCTATTTCGCCATCGTACCGTTCAAAGTCAGAGGAGATATTCTGGTATGGCATGTTGAGCGGAACGCGAATTTCTATAAGGCTGGCTTCATTGTATTGATGTTGATCGAGTTGTGATTCCAGTTGGGTGTCAGCCCGGTGTTGCAGATAATCGGACAATAACCGATATCCAAACCAGTTAAACAGGAAGATGATCAGGAGCAATATGGCAGCAGCTCGTTTCATCCGTGGCACAGTAGCTTTGAGTTACCACAAAATAAGACAATTCGGGGTATGAAAATGCTGTAAGCCAAAATAATTTAGCTGTGTTTTG
>CBIHPC010000147.1:0-14878 GCA_966211305.1 uncultured Niastella sp. | reverse complement strand
ACCACACAGCAGCGGAAACCTTTTATTGTTCATGCCGGCAGCATAGATATAAAAGTATTGGGTACGGCCTTTAATGTTAAGTCGTATCCCGAAGAAAAAACCATTGAAACTACTCTTATCAGGGGTTTGGTACAAATCACCCGCAAGGGCGATAAAAGCGGCGGGCCGGTATATCTGCATCCCAACGAAAAGATCGTGTTGCCTGCCAACGGCGCAGATGCAGGTGTAGCGAAGAATCCGGCCTCCACCGCTTCTTTACAAACAAACCAGCAAATAATAAGGATCGACAGCACGGTAAAAGAGAACGAACATCCTGAAACAGCCTGGGTATTTAACCGGCTCGAATTTCGTGGCGACAATTTCGAGCAGTTGGCCCTTAAACTGGAAAGATGGTATAATATCAGGGTTTACTTTGAAGACGATGCCGCCCGGCGCCTGGTATTTAACGGTTCCCTGCAAAACGAAACGGTTGAACAGGCTTTTATGGCGTTGAAAGAAGCTGTTCCATTCGAAGTATCGATCAATAATAATGAGGTGTTTATAAAATCGATAAAATAAATATGCATCCTACGTAAGCAAAAAAAACGGAGAATGTTGGCGCATTCTCCGCGAATTACAGGTTAAAATTTTCGGTGTTGTATTCTCTCAATCCCGCTGGCAGGCGGGAAGGGATAGTGATTTCTTAACCCATAATAATACTAATGTATGAAAAGTTTTATAACGGGTGTAAAAAACCCGTTGTTTTCCAATGCGCTGCTTGTTATGAAAATGACTTCTTTCTTATTGCTTGTTTGTGTGCTGCAGGTTTCAGCCAGGGGATTCGGCCAGGAGAAGCTGAACCTCCGGTACAAAAATGCCGAAATTGCCGGCATCCTTATCAATATTGAAAAGCAAACAAACTACCGCTTCCTGTACAACAACCAGTTGACGGGTATCAGGCAAAAAGTGACCATCAACCTCGAAAACGTTGACATTCGCCAGGCATTAGACAACCTGTTCTCTCAAACCATACTCACTTACCGGTTCATGTCAAACGGTCTCATCGTTATCAATGAAGATGCCCGTAAGCCAACTGCAGAAAAAAAAGTAACCGGTAAAATAACTGACCCAAACGGAGGTCCCCTCTCAGGCGTAACGGTGACCATAAAGGGAAAAGCAAAGGCCACCACAACAAATGAGCAGGGGGTATTTACCATTACAGCGGAGGACGATGACATACTTGTGTTTTCTTATGTTGGCTATGAAAGCCAGGAAATAAAAGTAGGCGACAAAACACAGATCAATCTTTCCCTTGTATCTACGGCATCGAGCCTCGAAAATATTGTGGTGATCGGATATGGTACCGTAAAGAAAAGAGACCTTACCGGTTCAGTTGTTTCATTGAAAAGCGATGAAGTAAAAAAAGTGCCTGCAGGTAACGTAATGGAAAGCGTGCAGGGTAAGGTAGCCGGAGTTGATATCACACGCACCAGCGGTGGCGCCGGTTCAAACGTAAATATTACCGTACGTGGTAACCGCTCGCTGCTTGCCCAGAACAACCCATTGTTTATAGTGGATGGCATACAGTATTCGAACTTCCAGGATATAAATCCCAATGATATACAATCGATGGAAGTGTTGAAAGACGCTTCTTCTACCGCTATATATGGTTCCCGTGGCGCCAACGGCGTAATTATCATTACTACAAAAAGAGGCCAGGCCGGCAAGGTGCGCGTAGGCGCCAATGCCTATTATGGTATTACCAAACTCACCGGCTATCCCCGCCCCATGAACACACAGCAGCTGGCCGATCTGAAAAGGCAGGTGGCCCGTACCGGTGGAAGCTGGAGCTCGCCGGCCGATGATCCCACCGTTTTCGGTGCTGCTTACCAGGCTGTAAGGGATGGCGTAAATACCGACTGGCCCGGATCGATTCTGCATGATGGTTCGCAACAGGATTATGGCGTGAACGTGGCTGCCGGTTCCGAAAAAACCAAAGTATTCTTTTCGTTTGATTATTTCAAAGAAAAGGGCTTGCTGAAGAACGACAAATCAGGCCGGTATACACTCCGGTTAAATATCGATCAAACCATTGTCAGCACGTTCAAAGTTGGGTTGCAAAGCCAGCTCACCTACTATGATGAGAACCGGCGGGCCGACAATGTATTGACATCTGCCATGAAAGTATTCCCGTACTATACTCCATACAATGACGATGGTACTTTGTCGAAGAACCCGGGAAGCGGCGCACAGGCTAACCCGCTGCAGAATGATGTGCCGGGCAATTATATTAACCAGTTCAACACCACCCGTATTTTATCATCGGCGTATGCCGAGTGGAAACCCCTGAAGGACCTTACCGTGCGCAGTAATCTCGGTATCACCAACAGCAGTTCACGCAACGGGCAGTTCAGTCACGAGAACAGTATCGACAGATACCTGGCTACAGGCTCTATGTCGCGGGTGAACAATGCCACCCAGGTTGATATCCTTTGGGAGAACATTGTTACCTGGCAAAAGAAAATAAGCGAGCACAATCTCGATGTAATGCTGGTGACCAGTTATCTTTCCAACAAACAGGACAGTTCATACGCTACCGGTACCGGGCAGCTGTTACCCGGCCAGTCGTGGTATGCGTTGACCAGCAATCCATCAAACGTTAGTATCTGGAGTAGTTATGTGGGCAGTAACCTGATGTCGGGTGCTTTCCGGCTGAACTACAGTTACCAGGGCAAGTACCTTGTTACGCTTACGGGCCGTGCAGATGGCGCCTCGCAGTTATCGAAACAAAACCGCTGGTCATTCTTTCCCTCGGCAGCTTTTGCCTGGCGCGCGATTGACGAGAATTTTATGGCAGGCCAGTCTACATTCAGCGATCTGAAACTGCGGCTTAGCTATGGCGTTGCCGGTAACGCTGCGGTAAAAGCCTATTCAACGCAGAGCGGTTTGATCCTGATCCCCTTCTCATGGAACGATCAGTCGGCAGTCTCTTATGGTCTCGATCCGCAAACGGGCAATCCCGATCTGAAATGGGAGCTTACCGCTACCAGCAACATCGGCCTCGATTTCGGAATATTGCAGAATCGCATTACGGGTAGTGTGGATTTCTATGATTCCAGAACGCGCGACCTGCTGTTGCCCCGGGTATTGCCGCCAACCTCAGGCTACCAGAGAGTAGTGCAGAACGTAGGTAAAACCCGCAACAGGGGTATTGAGATCGCGCTGCGCACGGTAAATATTAAATCGGCTAATTTTTCCTGGGCGAGCAATATCACCTATACACGCAATAAAGAACGCATTGTAGAGCTGGTTGGTAAACAAAACGACATCGCCAACGGATGGATCATAGGCTCTCCAACCAAAGTTTTCTATGATTATGTAAAACAGGGCATCTGGCAAACCGCCGATAGCAGCCAGGCAAAAGTGTATGGAAGGATACCCGGCGATATCAGGCTGAAAGACCTGAACGATGATAAACAAATTACGGCTAATGACGACCGCCAGGTAGTAGGTGTTGCCGTTCCGGATTACAGTGTTGGTTTCAGCAACGATTTTACCTATAAGAATTTCGACCTGAACTTGTATGTGTTTGCAAGAATGGGCCAAACCATCAATTCCGATTATGCGGCCAAATACGAGATCAACGGCATCGAGAACGGCGCCAATGTGAATTACTGGACGCCGGAGAACCCTTCTAATGATTATCCGCGGCCAACCTCTAAAACTTCGCGCACCCAAATGTACGGTGGTACTACACTGGGTTATAAAGACGGCTCGTTTGTGAAGATCAGGAATATCACCCTGGGATATACGCTGCCTAAAACGCTTACTCAAAAGTTTGGGGTGGGTAGCTTGCGCTGGTATGTAAGCGCCAGGAACTATTTCACATTCTCTAAAATAGATGATTATGACCCCGAAGGGGAAGGTTCATTAGACCGGCCATTGAATAAATTAATTGTTACCGGCCTGAATCTTGAATTTTAACAGCACCGGGCATTGCGCCCCTTTTATATAGATCTCTTAATTGAATCAATCGCTTTGAAATGAGAAACAATATAAATAAGATCTTGCTTGTGCTGCTGACAGGGGCAGTCATAAGCGCCTCATGTAATAAAAAATTAGAGGAGTATAACCCATCCGGCATTACGTCCTCCACCGCATATACCACTGCCAAAGGGTTTGAAACGCTGGTAAATGCGGCCTATACCTACACCCGTTTCTGGTACGGAAAGGAAGAAGGTTACCAGATCTCGGAAATGGGTACCGATATCTGGACCGGCGGTACCGGCGATGTATATCCGGCCCTGTCAACTTATAAAGACCTGCAGGGGAACCTGGCTGCATTGTCGCTTATCTGGACCAATTTTTATGCTGCCGTAAACCTCTGCAATACCGGTATCGCCGGCATAGCCAAAGTAACGGATTATACCGCACAGCAGAAAAGCACCCGCGAAGCTGAACTACGCTATTTACGGGCTTTTTATAACTGGCATATCGTAGAAGTGTGGGGTGGAGTGCATTTTACAACAGAGCCCAATGCAGGTGCGGTTTCAAGCGCCAATAAAACACCGGTTGAAACTTTTTACCAACAGATCTTCGAAGACCTCGATTATGCCGTGAAGAACCTGCCGGCCACTACCGCAGCGTACGGCCGTGCTACCATACCCGTGGCCAAAGCTTTCCTGGCCCGGATGTATCTGACCCGGGGCATGAACCAACAGGCACTGGCCATGGCAAATGAAGTGATCAATACTACCAGTTATGGGTATGAGCTGCTTCCGAATTATGGCGACCTGTGGAATATGGGCAATCTGAAGAACAAGGAGGTTATATGGGCCGTCGATTACAGCACCAACCTTACCTATAACGACCTTCGCTCATCTGCCTATCCTAACGGGCATCCCCGCGGTTCAAACAGCGGGCATTTGCTGTTCCTGATGGTATATGACCAGATAAACTCAAACATCCTGTTCAGGGATGTGAACAATGGCCGGCCATTCAATCGCTATATGCCAACCAAGGCTTTGCTCGATCTGTTCAATGATAAGATCGA
Organism: uncultured Niastella sp.; assembly: GCA_966211305.1. Lineage (GTDB taxonomy): Bacteria > Bacteroidota > Bacteroidia > Chitinophagales > Chitinophagaceae > Niastella. Next base: position 9,846 of record CBIHPC010000147.1, on the reverse strand, counting down.
TTCCCGCTACCGGTCGTCATTTCAAACCGTATGGTATTGCAATAAAGCCGGTACGCAGAAAGGCAACCTGTTCAACCCCGGTCTTACTTCAACTTTTAAAATAGGCGATACCGTAGCGTATTGCGCCAAAGACACGCAGAACGTTGCCGAAATGAATGCGAAGCCATATACAACTTACGATATGCCGCGGGTATATACCTCAAACGGCGGTACAGACGAAAGAAAGAAATTTTATGTGTCGTTGAAGAAATTCAAAGATTCCACCCGCGCGGTTCAGGGAGAAGCCCAAAGCGCCCGGGACGTTTTTGTAATACGTTTGGCCGAAATGTACCTGATAGCCGCCGAGGCGGAGTTCAAACTGGGTAATGCAGGAGCTGCAGCTACTTATATTAACAAGATCCGCACGCGGGCCGCTCTTCCGGGCCAGGTAGCGGCGATGCAGGTATCGGCATCGGATATAACCCTCGATTTTATCCTCGATGAGCGGGCAAGAGAACTTGCCGGCGAACAAATACGCTGGTTCGATCTGAAGCGAACCAATAAATTGATCGACCGCATCAATAAAATGAATCCCGATGCGGCAGCATTTATAAAACCTTTCCATACGGTAAGGCCTATTCCGCAGATCCAGATCGATGCGGTTACCAATAAAAGCGAGTTCACTCAAAATGAAGGATACCAATAGGAGAACTGGTTACCAGGTACCGGTTACCGGTTATTTCACAGGTATAAAACAAAACGGGATGTGTGGTTTGCATAGTATGACTTCTTATCGGGCCTGTCGAAAATGGCAGTTTTGGGAGAACCTGCCGGTTCTCAGGTCCTGAGGTCAACGATTATAGGCGAAGTTCAAAATGGAGAACAACCACAAACAATCAACTACAAACCACAAACTCTCCCGGTCTTCTTGCTGGCAGTCGCGTAAAGGGGTATGGTTCTGGGTAATTTTACGCTGATTGCCAGCATTTTATTTCCAATCCGTATGTTATCGTTGCCGGTAACGTTTGCGTAAATAAAATTCCATATTCGTTTCGGTGGGTTTAAATATCTGTGTACACTTGCCCTGAAAAACAGGTATTATGAATGGTTGCAGGTTGCAGGTTCCAGGTTTCAGGGAGGTATTCCCTGTATCCTGCAACTTGTAACTTGTAACTTTCATCTATTGTGACGATTGTATTGCTACGCGCTGAATGATCACCTTTTCCATAACTACTGCAGGCGTACGCATAGATCATAGATCATTAAATCATCGGTTTGGTTCCCCCCGGGCGCAATACCTTTGCATTTTAAAATTTATTGAAGAAAACAACGTGTAATGAACAATTGGTTTAAAGCAGCAGCAGTAATTGGTTTAATGGCATGTTCGTCTGGTATTTGGGCACAGGGCAGGTTGCCGGTGATACAGCAAACCAGTTTTAGAAAAGATTCCGTTTACATTACAAAGTTTGGAGCCATTGCTGATGGTCAAACGTTAAATACGAAGGCCATCAATTCCGCTATCGATGCCTGTAATAAGAAAGGGGGCGGGGTAGTGGTTGTTCCTGCCGGCTTATGGCTTACCGGCCCGCTGGTGCTAAAAAGCAATGTGAACCTGCACCTGAAAAGGGGCGCGTTATTACAATTCACAAAAGATTTCAGTGAATATAAACTGGTAGCAGGTAATTGGGAAGGATTACCGCAAATGCGTAACGAGTCGCCCATTTCGGCTACCAATGCCACCAATATCGGTATCACCGGCTATGGCGTAATTGATGGCGGCGGTGAGGCCTGGCGCCAGGTAAGAAAAGAAAAGCTTACCGAAAGCCAGTGGAAAAAATGGATTGCCTCCGGCGGTATTGTCAGCGAAGACGGCAAATCGTGGTATCCCTCTGAACAATGGCTGAAGCCCACCAAAATGAAGAATCCCGGTGAGATCACGCCCGACAGAACACCGGAATATTATAATAGCATTAAAGATTTTCTGCGTCCCAATCTGGTGGTGATCACAAAATGCAAAAAGATCCTGCTCGAAGGGGTAACCTTTCAGAACTCGGCAGCCTGGTGTTTGCACCCGTTGATGAGCGAGCACCTCACCGTAAGGAACGTTACCGTACTGAATCCCTGGTTTGCACAGAACGGCGATGGTATAGATGTGGAAAGCTGTAAGAATGTGCTGATCGAGCACTCAAAGTTTGATGTAGGCGATGATGGTTTGTGTATGAAGAGCGGTCGCGACCATTGGGGAAGAGAAAGGGCCATGCCTACTGAGAATGTGATCATCCGTGATTGCGAAGTGCGTCATGCGCATGGCGGTTTTGTGATCGGCAGCGAAATGAGCGGCGGCGCCCGCAATATGTGGATCAGCAACTGCACGTTCATTGGTACCGATATCGGTTTGCGTTTTAAAACAACCCGCGGCCGCGGCGGTATTGTAGAGAATATCAATATCAACAATATTCAAATGATCGATATCCCCGGCGAAGCGATCCTGTTCGATATGTATTATATGTCGGTTGACCCCGTTGCGCTTGCGGGTGAAAAAAGAGCACTGCCAAAAGTAGAGACCCTGCCGGTGACCGAAGCCACCCCCCAGTTCAGGAATTTTGTGATAAAGGATGTGGTTTGTAACGGCGCGGCCAAAGGCATTTTCATTCGCGGTATACCCGAAATGCATGTAAAGGATATTCACCTCGAGAACATGGTGCTGCAGGCCGAAAAAGGCATCGATTGCCAGGAAGCATCGGGCATTACCTTTAAGAACATAACGATACTGAGCAACCACACCAATCCCGTTGTAGATATCATCAACAGCGACCGCCTTACTTTCGATAAGCTTAATTATAAAAACAATTCGGAATTATTGTTCAGAGTGGCCGGTGAAAGAACAAAAAGCATCAAAATTCAAAATACCGATGCTTCAAAAGCCAGAGAAAAGATCCAGTATGAATTTGGCGCTTCAGAACAGCATGTAACTATTAAATAAAATTGAACCTTACCTAATCAATGGGTCAGTTACAGGTGGCAGGTTACATGGAATACCTGAAACCCTGGAACCTGTAACTTGCAGCCTGAAACCTGTTCAAAAAAACAACCATGAAGATTTCACACGTATTGTTTGTCATTTGCAGTGCAGTTTCAATTAACGCTTCCGCCCAGCCGGGTACGGCAGTATCGGGCGTAGTGCCAGGTAAAGAGAACTGGTCGCAGGGTATGGCTGCTTCGGTGATGAGCTGGTGGAACGATTCTGCCGCCAAAAAACCTGGTAAATGGAGCTACGACATGGGCGTTGTTTTAAAAGGGATGGAATCGTTGTGGAAAGCCACCGGAAACCCCGCCTATTTCAATTACATTCAAAAAAGCATCGATGCATGGGTCGACGAAGATGGCAACATAAGAGGGTATGAACCCCATGAATATAATATCGACCACGTAAATAACGGTAAACAGTTATTGCTTTTATACCGGGTAACCGAAAAAGCAAAATATAAAAGAGCGGCGGAGCATTTGCGCGCCCAGTTGCAAACACACCCCCGTACCAAAGAGGGCAGCTTCTGGCATAAGAAAGTGTACCCCTGGCAGGTATGGCTCGATGGGTTGTACATGGGACAACCATTCTATGCCGAATATGCCATGCTGTTTGGAGAAGATACCGTTTTCAATGATATCACCCGCCAGTTTGCTGCCATAGAGCGGCATGCCCGCGATCCCAAAACAGGGTTGCTGTACCATGGCTGGGATGAATCGAAAGAACAAAAATGGGCCAATAAGGAAACCGGCCTGTCGCCCCACATCTGGGCCCGGGCATTAGGCTGGTACGGAATGGCTATGGTTGATGCGCTGGATTATTTCCCTGCCAGCCATCCCGGCCGCGATACCATTATCGGCATCCTGAACCGCTTCACAAAAGCCATTGCCAAAGTACAGGACGCCAAAACCGGTTTGTGGTACGATGTGATCGATATGCCGAAAGAACCCAAGAATTACTTCGAGGCATCGGCTTCCGCCATGCTGGTATATACCATGGCAAAAGGCGTTCGCAAAGGGTATTTACCCGCTACATACCGGACCAATGCGCAGAAAGGTTATGCCGGCATTCTGAAAAGGTTTGTCGATAAAAATGCGGATGGCCAGGTACAGCTGAAAGGCACCGTAAAGGTTTCAGGTTTGGGCGGCAAACCGTACCGCGACGGCAGCTTTGCCTATTATATGAGTGAACCGGTGATCATCAATGACTGGAAGGGCGTTGGCGCCTACCTGCTGGCCGGTGCTGAAATGGAAAATTATCCCCCGGTATTTCCCGGCAAAGGCAAAACCGTAACGCTCGACTATTATTTCAACCACGAAGACAAAAAAGAACTGAACGGGTTCAAATACCCCACGCACTATACCTGGAACGAAATGAGCTATAACGGGTTCAGCTACCTCGGTGATATTTTCAGCAGCTACGGCGCAAAGCTCAGTACGCTGGAAGAAGCGCCTACCGCAGCCAACCTGGCAAAAAGCAATGTATACATCGTTGTTGACCCCGATGGGTTAAAAGATAACAAGAACCCGAACTATGTACAGGACGCCCATGTAAAAGCCATTGGCGACTGGGTTAAAAAAGGCGGCGTACTGGTATTGATGGCCAACGACAGCGCCAACTGCGACCTGGTGCATTTCAATAAACTGGCCAATACCTTTGGCATCAACTTCAGCAACCGGGGCCGCAACTTTGTAAAAGGCAACCAGTACGAAACCGGCGCCGTGCCCATTCCCGCCGGCAATGAAGTGTTCAAACAAACCAAAAAGACCTATCTGAAAGAGATCAGCATCATTGAGGCAAAAGCACCCGCCAAACCGCTGGTAAAGGTGGAGAACGATATCGTGATGGCCGTGGCAAAATATGGCAAAGGAACCGTGTTTGCGGTAGGCGATCCCTGGCTGTACAATGAGTACACCGATGGACGGAAGATACCCGCAGAATACGAAAATGCTAAAGCAGCTTATGAACTGGCCAAATGGCTGCTGCTGCAGACATCGAAGAAGTAATATATTAGCCGCTGGTCATCACTACGATGCAAGCGGTAAAAGCAGCAGGGGCAAGGTAAGTGCAGGACAGGTATTAGCCCAGAACGATAGATATTGCAAAGTTGAACTGTAAGGCTGTTCAATAAAACGTCACCGATCATTAAATAAAGAGATTTTTAAATTTTAAACGCGTAGTGTATGATCCTTTCGAGGTATAACCTGAAAAATATCAGTGCGCAGGATGTAATAACGCCTGCTGAGTCAATATTTGATCTTCCTGAAAAAGTATTACAGTTCGGCACTGGCGTATTGTTGCGCGGGTTACCTGATTATTTTATTGATAAAGCCAACCGCCAGGGCGTATTCAATGGCCGGGTGGTAGTTGTTAAATCAACCGACAGCGATTCTTCCGCATTCGATAAACAGGATGGATTGTACACGCAATGCGTGCGTGGTTTGGATAACGGCAAAACAGTGGAAGAGAACATCATCAACTCCTCTATCAGCCGCGTGCTGAGCGCAAAAGACGAGTGGAGCGAAATTCTGCAATGTGCGCACAATCCCAACATGCAGATCATCATTTCAAATACTACCGAGGTAGGTATTCAGCTGGTTCAGGACGATATCCATCGCCTGCCGCCCGTTTCGTTTCCCGGCAAACTGCTGGCCTTCCTGCTCGAGCGCTACAAGGCTTTCGACGGCAGCCGCCAGAGCGGTATGGTGATCGTGCCCACCGAACTGATCCCCGATAATGGTAAAAAACTGGAGTCGATCGTACTGGAACTGGCCCACCTGAACGGCCTCGACGATACGTTCATTCAGTGGCTCGAGAACTGTAACTATTTCTGCAGTTCCCTGGTCGACCGTATCGTACCCGGTAAACCCGACAGTACCTTCCGCGAAGGGCTGGAGAAAAAATTTGGTTATAAAGATGAGCTGCTCACGATGTCGGAGGTTTACCGCCTCTGGGCCATCGAGGGGGGCGAACATATAAAATCGGTACTTACTTTCGCTTCGGTTGACGAAGGCGTGGTAATTGCACCCGATATCAACCTGTTCAGAGAACTGAAATTACGTATGCTGAACGGTACGCATACATTGTCGTGCGGCCTGGCCTACCTGGGCGGTTTCGGAACCGTGAAGCAGGCTATGGACGATGCCGCTATGCAAACATTTATCAGCCAGCTGATGTTAAATGAAATAGCTACAGGCATTCCCTACGATGTAGAGCAGGGCGTATCCCAAACGTTTGGAAATAAAGTATTGGACCGCTTCGCCAACCCGAATATCGAGCACCACTGGATAAACATTACCATGCAGTATACTTCAAAAATGAAGATGCGTAATGTGCCCGTGATCCTTAAATATGCAGAACGGATAAATGCAGTGCCGGAGAATATTGCTCTGGGATTTGCCGCTTATCTGTTATTTTTGAAGCCCGTTACTAAAAAACAGGATAAATTTTACGGCGAATGGCAGGGTAAGGAATACCATATCCAGGATGACTTTGCGGCCTATTTCTTTGAAAAATGGAGCAAATCAGCACCGGCTCAACTGGCCGATGAAGTACTGGCCGACACTGCCCTGTGGGGCGCCGATCTGAGCGCAATTCCTGGCTTTGCGCAGGCGGTGAAAGACAATATGGCCTCATTGCTGGAAGCCGGCGTGGCTAAAACAATTCAAACACATCAGACCAAAAAAGTATTGGCGTAATGAAGAAAAAGGTCTTAAAAGTTCATGAAGATGATAATGTGGTAGTAGCACTTACCAACTTATCGAAAGGTGAAACGGTATCACTGAACGGGCAGGAGTATACATTGCTTGAGGATATCACTGCCAAGCATAAATTCGTAGCTGCCGATCTGAACGCAGGCGACTCCATCATTATGTATGGCGTACTGGTAGGTAAGGCGCAATCGCCCATTAAAAAAGGCGGCCTTATTTCTACAGCCAATGTAAAACACGCAGCCAACGATTTCGAGATCAGCGCCCGGCGCAATACCAACTGGAAAAAACCCGACGTTTCGAAGTTCGCCGGCCGCACCTTTATGGGTTATCATCGCCCGAATGGTGAGGTGGGAACCGCCAACTACTGGCTGGTGATTCCCATGGTATTCTGCGAGAACCGCAACCTCGATGTGCTGCAGGAATCGCTGGTGCGCGACCTCGGTTACGGCCGTAACAAAAAATACAAATACCAGGCGCAGCAACTGATAGAATTATACAAGACCGGTAAAAGCGTTGAAGATATTCTGAACGCAGATATTCGCGCCGAAGCCTCAGAAGAACAGTCAAATCGATTATTCCCCAACGTAGATGGTATTAAATTCCTCAACCACGAAGGTGGTTGCGGCGGCACCCGCCAGGATGCGCAGGCATTGTGCGGACTGCTGGCTGGTTACATTACGCACCCCAACTGCGCCGGCGCAACCGTGCTGAGCCTGGGTTGCCAGAATGCGCAGGTATCCATTCTCGAAGAGGAGATCAAAAAACGCGATGCCAGCTTCGCAAAACCATTATACATCCTGGAGCAACAAAAGATCGGGCTTGAATCTGATCTGCTGGCTGCTGCCATAAAACATACATTCGCCGGTTTGATCCTTGCCAACCAAACCAAACGCGAGCCTGCACCGCTGAGCAAGCTGTGCATTGGCCTCGAGTGCGGTGGCAGCGATGGCTTCTCCGGTATTTCAGCCAACCCCGCTATCGGTTATACCTCCGATCTGCTGGTAGGCCTTGGCGGTTCGGTTATTCTTTCTGAATTCCCCGAACTGTGCGGTGTTGAGCAGGAACTGAGCGACCGTTGCGTACAGGTAGATGTAGCCAAACGCTTCTCGCACCTGATGAAGACCTATAATGCAAGAGCCGTAGCCGTAGGCAGCGGTTTCGATATGAACCCTTCGCCGGGTAATATCAAAGACGGTTTGATCACCGACGCCATTAAATCGGCCGGCGCCGCCAAAAAAGGCGGTACTTCACCGGTAGCCGATGTGCTCGACTATCCCGAAAAAGTGACCAAACCCGGTTTAACGCTGTTGTGCACACCCGGTAACGATGTAGAATCAACCACAGCCGAAGTGGCCGGCGGCGCCAATGTAGTATTGTTCACTACCGGTTTGGGAACACCCACCGGTAACCCCATTGCACCCGTAATTAAATTATCGAGCAATACCGCTTTATATAACAAAATGCGTGATATCATCGATATCAACACCGGCACCATCATCGAAGGGGAGGAAACCATTGAGCAGGCTGGTGAGCGCATTCTGGATTATGTGATCAAAGTGGCCAGCGGTGAACTGGAGATAAGCGCCGTTCGGCATGGCCAGGATGATTTCATTCCCTGGAAGCGGGGTGTATCGTTATAAATTAGTTCTAAGCGTGCTATCAAGTATCTCCCCTCCGTTCGTAGGGGCCGGGGGGAGGCCAGCGGCACGTTTTGATGTTTGAGTTATAAATATTATCATTCAAAAATTAGAAGGAGATCTGTGAATGTCGGGAGTCAATTCACCGTTGACCATTCACCATTGACGATTCACCATCCACCTTTGACCACTCACCAATGAAAAAGTTTATTGACGAGCATTTCTTACTGCAAACACCCACTGCGCAGAAACTGTACCACGAGTTTGCCAAACAAATGCCCATTATAGATTATCATTGCCATTTACCTCCCGATCAGATTGCTAATGATACCCAATTTGAAAACCTTACGCAGGTATGGTTGTATGGCGATCATTACAAATGGCGCGCCATGCGTACCGCCGGTGTCAATGAAGATTATATCACCGGTAAAAAAAGCGATTATGAAAAGTTTGAGAAATGGGCTGAAACAGTTCCTTATACTTTACGCAACCCGTTATATCACTGGACGCACCTTGAGCTGCAACGCTACTTTGGGGTGAACGACATCCTGGATGGCCAAACCGCTAAAAAGGTTTATGAAGAGGCTACAGCGAAACTGCAAACAAAGGAATTCTCTGTTCGCGGTTTGTTGCGTAAGATGAATGTAAAAGTGGTATGTACAACCGATGACCCCATCGATAACCTCGGGTTCCATAAAAAGATAAAAGCCGACGGCTTTGAAGTAAAGGTATTACCCGCGTTCCGCCCCGATAAGGCCATGAACGTAGATGATGCCGCTGCATTCAAAACATATGTAGGAAAGGTGGAAGCGGCTTCCAATACCTCTGTCGGCAGTTATGCCGATTACCTGAAGGCATTGAAAAAGCAGCACGATTTTTTCGCTACCATGGGTTGTTCGGTTAGCGATCATGGTCTTGAGCAGATCTATGCTGAAGATTATACCGAAACAGCAATCAAAAACGCTTTCGATAAAGTAAGAAGCGGTAAAGAACTGACGCAGGAAGAGAACCTGAAATTCAAATCGGCCATGCTGGTTGAATTTGCCCGCTGGGATTGGGAAAAAGGCTGGGTACAACAATACCACCTTGGTGCGTTGCGTAACAACAACAGCCGCATGCTGAAACAACTGGGTCCCGATACCGGCTGGGATTCTATCGGCGATTTTTCACAGGCCCGTCAGTTGTCGAAATTCCTGAACAGGCTCGATACAGATAATCAACTGGCTAAAACCATTCTTTATAACCTGAACCCTGCCGACAATGAGCTGATGGCTACCATGATCGGTAACTTCCAGGATGGCAGCGTTGCAGGAAAGGTACAGTTCGGTTCAGGCTGGTGGTTCCTCGATCAGAAAGACGGCATGACCAAACAGATCAACGCCCTTTCGAACATGGGACTGCTGAGCAAGTTCATAGGAATGTTAACCGATTCAAGAAGTTTCCTTTCATTCCCCCGCCACGAATATTTCCGCCGTTTGTTGTGCAACATGTT
>CBIHPC010000146.1:0-14886 GCA_966211305.1 uncultured Niastella sp. | reverse complement strand
GTATCGGCATACAGGGTAAACTTGGTCATTTCCTTGGTACCCTTCAGCTGTTTTTTCAGTTTTGATTCAATTACCTGGTCGTTGCCAAAAAAGCTCACGTTATCGATACGTACTTTATGGCCTTTTTCAACATAGAGGTTCAGGACAATTGAATTGGGCAACGCAGGGTCTGTAGCTTCTTCAATACGCACGGAGGCGCTCTGAAAACCCTTTTCGGTATAGAACTTCTTTATGGCTTCCTCGGCTGTGCGTTTAGTGTTTTCCGTAACCACCCGGCCTTTTACAAGACTGATCTTTCCTTTCAGTTCGTCCTGGTCGGCTTTTCGAACCCCTATAATGTGGAAATCGGACAGGGCCGGCCGTTCTGAAACCTGGATCTCAATAAATAATTTATTGCCTTCGAGTTTGGTGAAATAGATCTGAACGTTCGAGAACAGGTGCTGGTTCCACAGGTTAGTGATGGCCTTGCTAAAGTTATCGCCCCCCGGTATCATTACTTTATCGCCTACATTAATGCCTGCAATGGATATAAGCAGCTGCTGATCGTACCGTTTTGTACCGGTAACCACAATGCCGCCGATATAATATTCTTTGGGAACTTTTGAGGTAACTATATTCTCTAATTCCGGATCAATAGACGTTGGAACAGTGTCGGTAACTACCTGGGCACGGAGTGAACCGACTGTTAAAGATGCAAATACCAGTAAAAAAATACTAAAAGTACGCGAACGCTGCATTCCGGGGAGTTTAAAGTGGAGCAAATTAAGGGGGATTTATTAAAAGGGTTTGTTAAAAAGGACACTAATCGACGGAATCATAAAATATTCATGACCAATTCGTAATTATCCGTTTATGTGCTCCTTATTAACCTGGTCGCCGGTTTTTCCAAACCTTCTTTCACGCTTTTGAAAATCCAGGATGGCTTCGTACAGGTTCTCCTTCCGGAAATCGGGCCAGCGAACATTGGTAAAATACAATTCTGCATAAGCTAGTTGGTATAATAAAAAGTTACTGATGCGGTATTCACCGCTGGTTCGAATCATTAATTCAGGATCGGGGAAGTTGCTGGTGGCCAGGTATTGCTGCAGGGTGTTTTGGGTGATGGCCGCTGGGTCTATTCTCCCTGCTTTTACATCTTCAGCTATATGCTGTACGGCCTGAACCAGTTCCCACCGGCTGCTGTAACTCAATGCCATTACCAGGTTCAAACCGGTATTCCGGCTGGTTATCTGCAGCGATTCGTTCAGTTCCTTTTGTGCATATTCCGGCAACATCTTTATGTCGCCTATTACATGCAGCTTAATGTTGTTCTTATTGAGTGTTTCGGTTTCCTTGCGAATGGTTTCTACCAATAGTTCTATAAGACCCGTTACTTCCATTTGAGGCCGGTCCCAGTTCTCGGTAGAAAATGCATAGAGCGTTAGGTATTCAACGCCCAGTTCGGCGCAACCTTCTACAATATTGCGCACGCTCTCCACGCCATGAAAATGGCCATAGAGGCGATCCTGTCCCTTTTCTTTCGCCCATCTCCCATTCCCGTCCATAATAATTGCTATATGGCGAGGAAGTCGTTGAAGGTCAATTTGCTCCCGTAGGCTCTGCATACCCTTTTTTTGAAGGGCACAAAGGTACGGAAAACAAGTTTATGGTTTGTGGTTTATGGTTTGTAGGTAAATGCCCAGATAGCGAACAGCCCGAATGGCATTCGGGCTGTTCGCTATCTGAATATTTTGCAATTAGCTGTTAATCAGGAATAAAATTAACGAATGCACAGGCGTCACACATCAAGGACCATAAACCCAAACTAATCCGCCGACGGGCAACGATATGAAGTAAGGTTAAATGACAGGGTTATCTCGGCTAACACGTAAGCGTCTTTTTGTTTTGAAAAACCGCGCTGGCGGCCTTCAATGCCAATAATGTCGCCGGTTTCGTAAGAACGGTCTTGTAATAACTGGGCCGCTGAAGGTGTACCATCGGGTAATGGCGGAAATTTATCGGAACCTACATAGGTTTTGCTTACATCATCGAGATAATCGGTAGTGGTGTACCGGTACACTACTTCAAAACCAAGGTTCATGCGATCGTTGATAGCATATTTAACCCCAACGCCAATGGGAAATACAAGCGCCATGGTATTATAGGGCTTGCGGTCGGGATAGGCGCCTGTGCCCTGGCCTTCTGTTCCCAACGGACGAAGAAAATATTTTTCGCCGTTGAGGTAAGCAAAAGGATCGTAGCTGAAGATACCGGCTCCCAGCGTTACATATGGAGTGAAGTTGTAATAAGGATCAGCGGGAACAAACTTGTAAAAGTTGAAATCGCCCTGCAGCGTAAGCTCAAATACATTTGAGTTGAAGCTCAGGTTGCGGCGACGTTGATAATCATTCTGGGTATTGTAAACATCTGAATAACCAAGGCGGGCATAATGGGCGGCAATACGTAATGCAGTGTAGTTGCCGAATTGTTTACGAAAAAATACACCAACAGCCGGTTTGGGCCTGTTTAGTTTTGCTCGAGTGTTCAGGTCGCCAAAATAATGTGCAACACCTGCCGATATACCAAACTCACCTTGCTGTACAATACTTTCATATTGGGCAGTAACCTTTTGCACACATAGTACGGAATTAAAGAGTAGTGCTGTTACAACCAATTTCTTCATAATTCGCAATTTAACATTAAGAACCGGATTTGCCGGTAATTTTTCTTTGTATTAAAAGTTAATTCCTCGTGTCTAAACCCCACGATAATTTGTTACGCAGGGTTTGCAGGAAGTTGTTCTCATTTAACCGTACAAGGCTAATAGTAAACGATTCGCGACGTACGGCCAACTGCACTTTTTTATCTACGAGTTCTTTTCTGGAGTCAAGGGCACAAATGAAGTGGTCGGTCCTGCCTTCGATTTCAAAGGATATTATATTATCATCAGGCACTATAATAGGCCGAACATTCAGGTTATGTGGGGCTACGGGGGTAATTACGAAACTGGAGGATTCAGGAAAAACCACGGGACCATTACAGCTAAGCGAATAACCGGTTGAACCGGTAGGTGTTGCTACAATAACGCCATCAGCCCAGTACGTATTTAAAAATTCACCATTCAGGTACGTGTGAATTTTTATCATGGGTGATGTATCGGTTTTATGAATAGCAAATTCATTTAATCCGTATGGTACATCGCCGAACAATGGTTTGCTTGCATCCAAATGAATTAACGATCGCTTGTCTATTAGTATTGTGCGCTTGACCAGGGATTGTACCGCAATGTGCAATTCTTTACTGCCAATGCTGGCCAAAAACCCGAGGCGGCCAAAATTTATCCCCAATACCGGAATATTTTTATCGCGCACCAGGGTAACGGTATCCAGTAAAGTACCATCACCCCCAAGGCTTATTACAAAGTCGATAGATTCGGTAAGATCGGCCGAATCGGAGAAAACGGTTGTTTTTTCTGAAAAACGAACCGATGACTGTATCATTTCATAAAAAGGCTTGTATATAACCGGATGAATATTTTCTTTGGCCAGTTCATCGAGCAACTGCTGCACTTTGTTATACTGGTCATCATCAATAACCCGGCTATAAATGGCTACCTTCATACTATGCGGTTAAAAAATTTACCTATCGGTTAAAAATCATTCTTGATGTGTAAAAATAATCCGTTTTGTCCTAATTGGTTGAAGCTGTAATCGAGCCGCAGAACGAAGTCATAGAAAGATACAATGTCGAGCCCTGCCCCACCAGTATATAACATGCGGTTCGTGAGGGAATTATTGGTAAAGTTCTTGTTATAGGAATAGCCTGCATCGCCAAATATGCGGGCGTAAATGCGGAATGGAATACGGTCGTGCGATTTTGATTTTATATAAGTAGGCACACTGAATTTAAACAACTGGTGCCGGTAGCTGTTCCGCACCAATAAACCGGCTGCGCCATCTATCACATAATCTTCCAGCCCACGCAGGTACATATCGCCATAACCGAACATCCGCTGGTTTATATAGGGCTGGCTGAATGGAAAACGCAACATCCCTACTGTCTGCAAACTGAAGAAATCTTTTTTGGTCAATTCCCATCCCCTGGTTGCACGGCCGCTGAACTGCCACTGGTTCATTTCCTTATTGTAACCTCGTTTTGCTATGGTAGCGTCTGCCAGCCAGCCTTTCAACGGGAAAGGCTTGTAATCGACATTTACATAGCTGATGCTGTATAACAATTCAGGAAAGCTGATCGTACTCCGGTGGTAACCGTAATATTTGGGATTGAGTTCGTTTATACGTGGGTCAACCGACTGGCGTGTGTAAGATAATGACACGAGGTGCGTAGTTCTCAAACCCGGCCGGTAGGTGTAATCTATATGGCCCGACCATACTTTTATGCCGCCCTGCAATGAATCTACAAAACGTTGCTGGTTATCGATGGTGGCGTAGTTGATCTCGCGGTTGAACGAATACGAGAAACCGATCTTGTAACCATGCTTGAGCGATTTATTCGCATAAGGCTGATCGTATTGAAATTGTATTTGCTGGGTGTACCCCGTGATGAGCCACAGTTTCAGTTTATCGTTCCGGCCGGTGAAGTTGTTGTAAGTGAATTTGAATCCGTAGTTGATACGATCGGCGCTGTACCCCTGCTTGGCCCATTCGTTCAGGTTTCGGTCAACCGGTTTCAGGTATGGAATAGGGAAAATATACCACCGCTCTTTTACCTGTATGAGAATGTCGACCACATAACCGCGGAATGCTTTCAGCGAAATGATGACCTCATTGAATAAAGTGGTATTGATGAGCTGCTGGCGCGAGATCTCGAAACCTTTTACCAGATCGGGCAAATAAATGGAGTCGCCGGGTTTAAATGGCAACTCGCGTTGAATAATGTAAGGTTTGGTGCGTTTATTTCCTTCAATTATTATTTCGCCTACAACAAATGGTGTAGAGTAGTTGTTATTATAATCCCGGGCAATAATTGATCGGGGAGAGTTATTGGCATATTCAGGCACAGCCATTGCAGTGGAATGTACGGAATCCACCAGGGAGGGTTGTGCATATCCCAGTGCCACGCAACACAACAATTTTGCTAGTATACAGTAAAATTTCTTTCCCATTCACATGCCCCGGCAAGCAGTTGCTTGTGTTTTCAAAATTTTAAAAATAATGCTGGCCTGATCCTACTGTTGTGCTAAATATTCAGATAATTCATCAAGTGGTCGTAATTGTTCCGCAGTTCGTTCTCGTATAGTTCTTCGCCAAAATAATATTTCACATTGTATTCATACCGCTGAAATGTAGCAACAATATCGGAAATCTCGAATTTATTAATTTTTATTGCTACAAAAAAGGAACTGGTGTTATTATCCCAATAACTATTTAACTGCGTGATCTGTGCGTCATTAGTCTCTACCAGTTTGCTGAGTTCCGAAAAAGAGAAGTTGCGTTGTTCCATTTCCAACACGATCAACCCGCCGGGCTCGCTGGCCCCTGTGGTTTTACCCAGTTCTTTTAACAGGTCGATGGCTGCAATGCACCCTACAAATTCATTTTTCTCTTTGTCTACAACCGGTACCAGGGAAAGATTATAATCATTCAAAATTTGTACCGCCTCAATAAAGTGGGTATGAGCGTGTACGGCCACTTTTGAAAAGTGAGTATCAAAAGATTGGAGTGTAGCGCGTTCGTCGAGATTAAGCAAGTCTTCCTCAAATACAAGACCCAGGTATTTTTCTTCGGCCACTACGGGTAATTGCATAACATGGAACTCCGACATCAGGTCCAGCGCCTGAATAACCGTGTCACTCAAATTGAGTGTGGGAATCGTGGCTGATATTAATTCTTTATTAAGCACTGAATCAGAGTTTACCTGTCCTATAATAGTGTTATACGATAAACACGTGTAACCGGTTTGTATTATCTCCAAAAACAAATAAAATAACAAATAGGTATTAACCTTAGCAAATAGTGAGGCTATTACCTTAACCAAATATAATCAATTATGACGATAGCATTTAGGCTACCGCTGCAGGCTCATTTAATTTTGTCAAAAATTTATGGAGAATGCGGTTGAATTCGTCTGGTACTTCCATCATTGGCGCATGACCGCATTTATCAATGAAATGCAGCTCGCTGTTTGGAATTAACCGATGAAACTCCCGGCCTACGAACGGCGGGGTAATGGCATCATTATTACCCCAGATCAACAATGTGGGTTGTTTGATTTGATTGATATCCTCGCCCAGATTATTTCTAATGGCACTTTTTGCAAGCGCAATTATTTTAATGGCTTTCAAACGGTTGTTTACGATCTCGTATACCTCGTCAACCAGTTCTTTGGTGGCAATTTTGGGATCGTAAAAAGTAAGTTCCGTTTTCTTTTTTATATAATCATAATCACCGCGTTTGGGATAAGTGTCGCCCATACCATTCTCAAATAACCCCGAACTGCCGGTTAAAATAAGCGATTTTATGCGTTCGGGCTGTTTCAGCACGTGTAAAATGGCTACATGGCCGCCCAAAGAATTTCCGAGCAGGTGTACGTTGTGAAAATCGTGATATTCTATGAACTTATGTACAAACTTCTGCAGGCCTCCAACTGAAGTATGCAGCAGGTCCATATCAAGCAAAGGGAGTATGGGAACCACTACTTTATTATGGTTCTTGAAGTAATTGATCAAATCACCAAAGTTGCTGAGGGCGCCGAATAATCCATGCAGGAGAATCAGCGGTTCGCCTTCACCTTCTTCAATATACTTGAATTTATCCACTTGTTTGATCGTATAATTCATCAGCTATGTCTGTTCAAGTCAGTCAATTAATCGCTAAAATAAACGTTTTAATGCAAATAATACACCCTTGCAGTTTTCACCCTGCAATTTTAATGTAAGCTACTGATTTTTTTACGTTTTTATACCAGTACTAGCCCCAACTAAGGCGTAACTTCTGGCTGTACCTGCTGCTGTTTTGCCAGCCCGTCAAAAAAGTTACCGAGCTCAGTGAACATATTTTTAAAGGCTGGTACCAGTTTGCCAAAGCCATCAATTATCCAGGGCCCCATCGGTTGTAAAAAAGGCCAGGTAACCGAATTAGCAATGGCTTCATCGCTAATGAGCTTTACCTTATTAACAAAGAACAGCACCACACTGAGTGTAAACATATACAAAATAGCGTATAAAATAATGCCGCCTATTTTGTTGGCCCAGCCCATCATGGCCATTTCAACTGTTGCCTCAAGCAGACTGGCCGCCCAGCGTATCAGTAAGACCACCCCAATAAAAACAACAGCAAATGAAAGAAAAGGCAGCCACTTCGCAGATATATTAACGGAATCTTTCAAATAATCTGCTACAACTACCGATAATTTCATGGCCGCAGCAATACCTGCAATAAACGCAAAAATGGAGAATACTGCAACAATAAGGCCCCGCCGTAATCCTTTGATAATGGCCAGAACCAGAAATATTAGAACTAATATATCTATGATCATAGTTACTGAAGTATACGGGCTGTACATAGGATATTGAACCTCCTGCCGCTTACTTCACACCTCTTACTTCAAAATCTAAGAACACGAATTTTAGGATAGGCTCTTATTCACCGCTACTTTGCCAGCAGCTCTTTCACCAGCGCACTTATGGCCTTTCCATCGGCCTTACCCGCTAATTGTTTGGTAGCAACTCCCATCACTTTACCCATATCGGCAGGTGATGAAGCGCCCGTTTCGGCAATAATACCTGTAACGATGGCCCTCAGCTCCCCGGCGCTCAATTGTTTGGGAAGGAATTTCTCTATCACCTCAATTTCTTCCTGCTCTTTTTGTGCCAGATCGGCCCGGTTCTGCTGCTGAAAGATCTCCAGCGAATCTTTTCGCTGTTTAACCAGCTTCTGTAATAATTTTATTTCATCCTCTTCCCTGATCTCACCAGCTGCGCCTTCTGACGTTTTCGCCAGAATAATGGCAGCTTTAATGGCACGCAAACTACGCACCGTTTTTTCATCCCTGGCCAGCATGGCTGTTTTCAGTTCAGCCTGGATCTTTTGTTCTAAGCTCATACCGTGGCTATTTTTGGAATTATAATTTATTTTCTTTCAATTGAATATCGCGAAAACGGGCATAAAAGTCCTTTGCAAAATTCTTCATCATATCAACCAGTTCCTGCTGATGGGTTGCCCGGTCAAAGCTATCTGCCATCGTCATGATGGTTTGATAATAAAAATCAGCCATTTCATCTACCATCATTTCTTTAGTCCACAGGTCCATACGCAATGCCGATTTATCGGCGCCATCCCAGAACGACAACATCATGGCCCTGGCCTTCTGGCCCTGGTCCTGCGTACTATCAGTCGCCTTCCACAATATTTGTTCTGGAATATTTTTCTCGTCCAGCGACACATCAATTGTAATAGTCGATTGCCTCATTTTATTTTGATTATCAGTTTTTTATATTTTGATCCGCAAAAGTACACCGATTTTATAGTTTTTAGTGCCTGATTATTGGCAGAACACCGTAAATGTATATTAAACCACTTTCCGGCTTAAAATGTTATAACACATTCAGGTTTTTAACTATACAGCCTTTTGAAAAAATAAGGTCAAAAAATAACACACTAACTTGTTGGCAAATACAAGATTATTTGATAATTTGGGGACTACGCCTGAAAATCCTCAATTTTTTTAAGAAACCCTACCCACAGCACTAATCGGTATCCTTAGAAATTTACCTCAGTCAAAGCCAGACTACCATTTATAGGTGTTTTTGCAATTATAATTATTTATGAAGGGTTTGTGTTGGGGTTTTAATCTCTTACGTTTAATGTAGCACATTTCCATAAGACCTGATCAGTTGTTTTTAACCATTTTCAATAGCCTGCCTATCCCAAACAGTTGGAGCGGCAATGCCATAACATCATTAACCTGTGGAAAAACCAATCCTCTACAGAAAAGGCCTTAACAAAGGCCTTTTCTTTTTCTAAACTTACTTTGTTACTTTTGTTAACCTTATATTTATAGAATGAACAGTATAGAAAAAATGGAGTATAATACGACCAGGAACCACCTGGCAATGCGTGAGTATGGAAGGCATATACAGAAAATGATCGAATATCTGCTGACGATCGAGGACCAGGAAACCCGGCAGCGTAACGCCTATGCTGTAATTGAGCTGATGGGCTTTCTGAACCCACACCTGAAAAACGTTGAAGATTTCAGACATAAATTATGGGATCATCTGTTCCTGATCTCCGATTTTAAACTGGCAGTTGATTCGCCCTATCCCATTCCCACCCGGGAAACGTTGAAATCGAAACCAGGACCACTGCCGTATCCCAAACGCTATCCCAAGTTCTCGCACCTGGGTAAAAACCTGGAGCTGGTGATCAATAAGGCATTGCATGAAGAAATGCCTGAAAAACGCCAGGGTTTCGCCAATGCCATTGCCTATTACATGAAACTGGCATATAACAACTGGCACAAAGAAACCGTGCATGATGACGCCATTCAGGGCGAGCTTACCAATATTACCAGCGGCCAGCTCACCTTTACCAATACGCCTTATGTGCGCCAGCATCGCCCCAACGAAAACCGCGACCGTGACCGCGATCGTGGCGGCTACGGCGATTACCGCAATAAACGGGGTGGCCAGAAATTTCAGGGCCGTGGCGACCGCGATAATCGCGGCGGCGGTGGCGGCGGACGCGATAACCGCAACGACCGCGGCGGGAAATTTAAGAAAAGGTATAAATAAGGAAAAGAGGAGGAATGGAAAATCCTGATTTTAGGAAACAGAAGCAGGATGAAGAAATATGAAGAGCCTGATTTTTTGAAATACTTCATACTTTCGATCCCAATTCCTCATTTTCCAGATCAGGTATTTATGACTGGAGCTTGTTGATTATTGTATTTCATACTTCTTACTTCCAACCTCCTGCTTCTGACGTTCAGAAAGCCTGCCCCCAGGCTTGAGAACAAAAGAATAAATAAATAATAAATAAAAACCCCGACAGTAAAACCTATTGTCGGGGTTTTATATTTGCACCTTATTTTAACGTACCATTGATCAACACCGTTCCCCCCGATCAATTAAAACCGGGGACAACCCACGGGTCAAAAAAACCAGGAAAAAGTAACTATGAATTCTTTTGAAGTCATCGGCGGTAAAAAATTAAGAGGTGAAATAGTTCCGCAAGGCGCAAAAAACGAAGCATTGCAAATTATCAGTGCCGTATTGCTTACCTCACAAAAGGTAACTATTACCAATATTCCAGACATCCTGGATGTAAACCTGCTTATTGAATTGCTGGGCGAATTGAACGTAAAGATCGAACGCCCGCAACGCGATACCTGCATTTTTCAGGCCGATGATGTGAACGTAGATTACCTGCGCAGCGATGCCTATAAACAAAAAAGCGGCCGCCTGCGCGGCTCTGTTATGCTGGCCGGTCCAATGCTGGCCCGTTTCAGAAAAGCCTATATTCCAAAACCCGGCGGCGATAAGATCGGCCGCAGAAGACTGGATACTCATATCATCGGTTTCGAAAAGCTGGGCGCTTCCTTCAATTACAGCGGCGATGGCTTTTTCGAACTGCAGGCGCCAAATTTAAAAGGCACCTACCTCATGCTCGACGAGCCTTCCGTAACCGGTACCGCCAATATTATTATGGCGGCGGTAATGGCCGAAGGCACTACCACTATCTACAACGCAGCCTGCGAACCCTATATTCAGCAGTTATGCAAAATGCTCAACCGCATGGGCGCAAAGATCACCGGCATCGGCAGCAACCTGCTTAATATCGAAGGCGTACAGTCATTGGGCGGAACAGAGCACCGTATGCTGCCCGATATGATCGAGATCGGTTCTTTTATTGGGCTGGCGGCCATGACGCAAAGCGATATCACCATAAAAAATGCCGGCATTGAACATTTGGGCATAATACCCGAAAAATTTAAACAACTGGGCATTCAGCTAAACTTTAAAGGCGACGATATTCATGTACCCGCCCAGGATCTGTATGAAATTCAAACCTTCCTCGACGGGGGCGTACTTACCATTTACGACCATCCCTGGCCGGGTTTTACTCCCGACCTGCTAAGCATTGTGCTGGTGGTGGCCACCCAAGCCCGTGGCAGTGTGCTTATACACCAAAAAATGTTCGAAAGCCGCTTGTTCTTTGTTGACAAGCTCATCGATATGGGCGCCCAGATCATTTTGTGCGACCCCCATCGCGCAGCGGTGGTTGGCCTCGGCCGCGAACAGAACCTGCGCGGCATTCAAATGAGCAGCCCCGATATCAGGGCGGGCGTATCGCTGCTGATCGCAGCACTGAGCGCCGATGGAAAAAGCGTGATCCAGAATATTGAACAGATCGACCGCGGTTATCAGTATATCGACAAACGCCTGCAGGCACTGGGCGCCGATATAAAAAGGATATAACAGGTCCCCAACTTCAGTCGGGGTTGCAGGTTACAGGAACTACTTTGTTTTGGCTCCCTGCAACCTGCAACATGTAACCTGCAACATATAATATAAACCACAAACTCGTACATGCCCTTTCAGCCTAAAAACAAGATCATCATCATCACCGCCCCTTCGGGAGCGGGCAAAACTTCCATTACCCATTTTCTTTTGAAGAAATTCCCGCAGCTGGCGTTTTCGGTGTCAGCCGCTACCCGCAAAGGCCGCCCGCACGAAAAAAATGGGGTTGATTATTATTTTATTTCTGAAGAAGATTTCACGCGTAAGATCCAGCATAATGAATTTGTGGAATGGGAAATGGTTTACGAAGGTAAATATTATGGTACCCTGAAATCAGAACTGGAACGCATCTGGAACAATAACCAGGTTCCGGTACTGGATATCGATGTAAAAGGCGCCATTCACGTTCAGCAACAATACCCCGACACCATCCTGTCGATCTTTGTAGAGCCGCCTTCCGTCGATGAATTGAAACGGCGCTTAAGCTCAAGGGGCACCGAAACCGAAGAAAGTTTACAGGCCAGGGTAAATAAAGCCTCGTATGAGATCTCGTTCAAACACCATTTTCGTAAAATAATCCTTAACGACAACCTCGATCATGCCTGCCAGGAAGCCGAACAGGTAGTGGGTGAGTTTTTGGATAGTTGATCTCCCGCTTTTTTTTATATTTTCGTACCTGACTATGAGTTTTGTTACCATTTTAGGCATTTGCATCGGCATTGCCTTTTTGTTGGTCGCTTATTTTGCCGGCATCGAGGTGGCTTTTACGGCTGCCAACCGGCTGAATATTGAATTGAAAAAGAAGCAGGGCGCCAGCAGTGGTATCTTATTATCGAACCTTTTCGACACCCCCTCCCGCTTTATCGGCACCAACGTTGTCGGTTTCAGTTTTTTTCTTACCGTATTTGTTTTACTGGCCTCCGTTTATTGGGATGAACTGGTAAACAGGATGCTGCTCGATCTCAGTGCCCGTTCATGGATCTCTTTCTTTCTCCTTTTCCTCAAGATCCTGGCGGCATGGGCGGTTATAATACTCTTTGGGGAGTGCATTCCCAAAGCCATTTTTAAAGCTAAAAGCGACTCGTTGCTGTCATTTTCAGCCCGAATAGGCCTGCTGGGCTTTTTCGACCAGTTGTTCTACTGGATAGCCGCTGCCTTTGTAAAGCTTTCCATTTTTATCCTGAACGTGATCTTCGATATGCGCATCGATAAGCGCAAGGAACCGTTTTCCCGCAGCGACCTCGATCATTTCTTTCAGCAAACCAGCGAATACAACAGCGAGGGTTCCGATATGAACACGGAGCTGTTCGAGAACGCCCTTTCGCTGCCCAAAATAAAAGTGCGCGAATGCCTGGTGCCCCGAAAGGAAATTGAGGCCATCGAATTGAACACCACTGTTGAGGAGGCACGCAAAAAATTCATTTCAACCCGGTTGAGCAAACTCATCGTGTATGGCGGTAACATCGACGCCATTCTGGGTTATATTCACCAGCTCGATCTGTTCAAACAACCCGATCATATTAAGGAAATCCTGCTGCCCATACCGGCTATACCCGAAAGTATGAGCGCAACCGACCTCATTAATAAATTCACCCGCGAACGTAAAAGTATTGCCTGGGTTGTTGACGAATTTGGCGGAACCGCAGGCATTGTTACCATGGAAGACCTGCTGGAGGAGATCTTTGGCGAAATCAGGGATGAATACGATGTGGAGGAATTTGAAGAAAAAATGATCTCTGAAGATGAATATATCTTATCGGGCCGGCTCGAACTGGATTACCTCATAGAAAAATACAAGCTCGAATTCCCCGAGAACGATTCAGAAACCCTCTCGGGTTTCATCATACACCAGCATGAAACCATTCCCCGCCTGAAAGAACGCATCATCATCGGTAATTATGAATTTGAGGTGATGAACGTAAGCGATACCAGAATTGAAATGGTAAGGCTGAAGATCTTACGATAGACTCCGGTTACCTGGTGCCGGATACCGGGTTGTCTATTTTGTACCTCCCCGGTAAATTCTTAACATCCGCTACGTATAACTGGTAACTCGCAACCGGTAACTGGTATCTGTCTCCTGCAAACCGGAATTTGTATTCTCCCTGGTACCTGGTAACCGGTAACCATTTCAACCCCTTAACAAGCTTTTAGTTGCTACCTACCGTTTAAGCCTTAAATTTGCCGCGCTTTTATTATTATTTTTCAGACTTTATGCGATCCTATGGCGAGTACCTTTTTTGAAAGAAGGAGCAATGACAGCGAAATGACCTTTGTTGACCACCTGGAGGCGCTCCGATGGCATATTATGCGATCGGTGATAGCGATCATGGTAGCGGCGGTAGTCATTTTTTTAAATATCGACTGGGTTTTCGATAACGTGGTAATGGGCCCCGTGCGTAATAATTTTGTCTCCTACCGGGCATTATGTAACCTGAGCCACGCCCTGCATATTGGCGATGCGTTGTGTATGCCACCCATACCGCCGGGGTATAAACTGCTGGGCACTACCGTAAGCGGTCCCTTTATGTCGGCCATTCAGATCGGTATCGTAGGCGGTTTAATAGCAGCCTTCCCGTTCATTTTCTGGGAATTCTGGAAATTTGTAAAACCGGCATTATCGCCTAAAGAGTTGCAATACAGCCGTTACGCTATATTTTTTGTATCCCTTTTCTTTTTTATGGGTGCTTCGTTCGGCTATTTCGTACTGGGACCTTTCACTTTTAATTTCCTGGCCAATTTCAACCTCGGTAAGGCCGGGATGTTCGAATATAAACCTTCGCTAAACGATTATATCGATAACCTGGTGAATATTATTTTGGGTTGCGGTATTGCGTTCGAACTGCCGATCCTTTCCTATGTGCTCACCAAAATCGGCATCGTTACACCCCGTTTTCTGACAACCTATCGTAAATACGCCTATGTGGCCATCCTGATGATGGCGGCTATCATTACGCCTTCACCCGACTGGACCAGCCAGATGATCGTATTTTTACCGTTGGTATTCCTGTACGAGTTAAGCGTTATCGTATCAAAACGCGTGTATAAAAAAGACCAGGAAGAGCAGAATAACTGGCAATAATAAAAACTTATAAACTGATAACTGAAGCATATATGTTCGATCTTTCAAAACCCATTGCCATCGGCAGCGATCATGCGGGATTCGATTATAAAGTGGCCATCGTAAAATGGTTGACCGAAAAAGGATACCAGGTAAGTGATAAAGGGGTTGATGAGAATAAATCGGTTGACTATCCCGACTATGCGCATCCCGTAGCCGATGCGGTAGAAAGGGGCGAAACGGCATTTGGCATTCTGTTGTGCGGAAGCGCCAACGGTGTTTGCATTACCGCTAATAAACACCAGGGCATAAGGGCCGGACTGGCCTTTGAGCCCGAAGTGGCTAAGTTGATCCGCCAGCACAA
>CBIHPC010000145.1:0-14917 GCA_966211305.1 uncultured Niastella sp. | reverse complement strand
CGCTTCATAAAACAAATGGTTTAAAAGTTGTCAATGTATATGAGGATAGCTTACAGCGTACGGATGTACACATGCGTCTTTGTACAGAATAATGGATCCTGTTTAACAGGTTTGCGGGGAGGTTAAACAAATGGTCATCAGGGAATGAAATACATGCCTGAACCAGATCTCATAGTACGGGATTGTATAAAAGGATATTGCCTTTGAAGGTCAGCTGCAGAAAAAACGAATAAAGCTTACATGGAATGATGCAAGTGGAGTAGACTACTATTATCAGAGCCTGACAAATGTAAGGCTCCTTATCGAATTAACAATAATTAGAATATAAAATATTGATCATATGAAGAACGACCGGCTGCTGCCTTTACGCCTTTGTATCTATGCCTTTACGCCTTTGTATTTTTGCCTTTTTGCCTTTTTGCCTCTATGCCTTTGTGCCTTTTTTATTTACCTATTGATTCAGGCAGCCTTTCATACACCCACTTCTTGGCAATTTCCAGCTGCTCTTTCATGGTAATGTTGGTATTATCGAGCTCAAGGGCGTCGTCGGCCTTGCGCAGCGGGCTCACTTCGCGGTGGGAATCAATATAATCGCGCATTTCGAGGTTGGCCCTCACCTCTTCCATGGTAATGTTGGGGTTCTTTTCATATAGTTCCTGGAACCGGCGTTTAACGCGGATCTCATTGTCGGCCGTCATAAAGATCTTCAGTTCGGCATTGGGGAAAACCACCGTACCTATGTCGCGGCCATCCATTACAATGCCCTTGCTGCGGCCCATTTCCTGCTGCTGTCTTACTGCAAACTCGCGTACTTCCCTGATGGCCGCCACCTCGCTTACCTTTTCCGCCACCACCAGGTCGCGGATAACGTATTCCACATTCTCTTCGTTCAGGTACATTTCGCTCTGGCCGCTTTTATGGTTCGAATGGAAGGTGAGTTTGATATTATGCAACGCATGGTCAACCGCGTCGTGGTGGGTCCAGTCGACGTGGTTACGCAAAAAATAAAGGGTAATGGCCCGGTACATGGCGCCGCTGTCGATATACAGGTACCCTAACTCACGGGCCAGTTGTTTGGCCAGGGTGCTTTTTCCGCACGACGACCACCCGTCGATGGTGATAATGATCTTTTGTTGCATAGGTATGGTTGCAAAAATAAAGGAACCGGTTGCAAGGAACAAGGCGAAAGCCTTAAAATTCAGGGCGGGCAATTAAAGTCAAACTGCTAAAAACTAACCACTTGAGCTTAGGCTACCCGGCGCCTTAAACTTTTTGCCTCTATGCCTTTGTATTCTTGCCTTTGTGCCTTTTGCCTTTGTATTTATGCCTTTCCCAAAATAAATGTCGCCCCGGTTGAGGGACGACATCAGTTTTGTAGTGGGACTTGATTGGCACACTACGCTGTGTCACCTGGTTAGCAGTCCATCGCCTTAGAGTTGATGCCCTGAATAATATGCCGGCACGTCGAAAATGCCACCTGATACCCGGGGGTATTGTAAACCGAGGGACACGATATTATTAACGAAAGGTAAACTGTTTAGTTGTTCACAGCGCTAAAAATGCATAAAAAAAGCCCCGTTCGCCAGCTGACGAACGGGGCCTGTATAATCTCTCAACTAATGCTGTATTCTTAGTTGGCTTCCGATTTTTCCTTTTCGGTCTTCAGCGTGAACCTGATCTTGCTGTTCTCTTTATCGAGGTCGGCCACCAGGGTATCGCCCTGTTTAATGTGCAGGCTCAGGATCTCTTCTGCAAGGGGATCTTCGAGGTATTTCTGAATAGCCCTGTGCAGCGGACGGGCGCCAAACTGCTGATCGTATCCTTTCTCGGCAATGAAGTGTTTTGCTTCGGTGGTCAACTCCAGCGTAAAGCCGAGGTTAGCCAGGCGCTTCATAACACCTTTCATCAGGATGTCGATGATCGAGAAGATGTGGTCTTTGTTCAGCGAGTTGAAGATGATCACATCATCGATACGGTTCAGGAACTCGGGCGAGAAGGTACGCTTCAGCGCTTTTTCAATAACGGCTTTGTTATTTTCATTTGCGCTTTGTGTGCGTGCCTGGGTAGCAAAGCCTACACCGTCGCCAAAATCCTTCAACTGGCGTACACCTATGTTCGAGGTCATGATGATGGTCGTGTTCTTGAAGTCAACTCTTCTTCCCAAACCATCTGTCAGTTGTCCATCGTCGAGCACCTGTAACAAAATGTTGTAGATATCCGGGTGCGCTTTCTCGATCTCATCGAGCAGGATCACCGAGTAGGGTTTGCGGCGTACTTTCTCTGTCAGTTGTCCGCCTTCTTCATAACCAACATAACCCGGAGGCGCACCGATCAAACGGCTTACCGTGAATTTTTCCATGTATTCACTCATGTCTATGCGGATGAGCGCATCTTCCGAATCGAACATATAACGGGCCAGTGAACGGGCCAGCTCGGTTTTACCAACACCGGTAGGTCCGAGGAAGATAAAGGTACCGATCGGCTTTTTGGGATCTTTCAAACCAACGCGGTTACGTTGAATGGCTTTCACTACTTTCTCGATCGCTTCGTCCTGACCGATCACCATTCCACGCATATCTTCGGCCATGCGGCGCAGTTTTTCGCTTTCGGCCTGCACCATTCGCTTCACCGGTATACCGGTCATCATGCTCACTACTTCGGCAATGGCTTCGTCGTCGATGGGATAGCGTTTGTGTTTGCTTTCTTCTTCCCAGCTTGCTTTCGCTTTTTCCAGTTCTTCCTGCAAACGTTTTTCGGTATCGCGTAAAGAAGCGGCTTCTTCAAACTTCTGGCTCTTTACCACTTTATTCTTTTCAACCTTTACATCTTCGATCTTCTTTTCGAGGTCGAGGATCTCTTTCGGCACGTTGATGTTCTTTAAGTGAACACGGGCGCCTACTTCATCCATTACGTCAATTGCCTTATCGGGCAACAAACGGTCGGTAATGTAACGGTCGCTGAGTTTTACGCAGGCGTCGATGGCATCGTCGCTGTACGTAACGTTGTGATAGTCCTCGTATTTCGATTTGATGTTGTTCAGGATCTGAACGGTTTCATCAACGCTTGGCGGTTCTACCATTACTTTCTGGAAACGACGGTCGAGTGCACCATCTTTTTCGATGTACATTCTGTACTCGTCGAGGGTAGATGCGCCAATGCACTGGAGCTCGCCGCGTGCGAGGGCCGGTTTGAAGATGTTCGATGCATCGAGTGAACCGCTTGCACCACCGGCGCCAACGATCGTATGAATTTCATCGATGAACAGGATCACATCCCGGTTCTTCTCGAGTTCGTTCATGATGGCTTTCATGCGCTCTTCGAACTGGCCGCGGTATTTTGTACCGGCTACCAGGGCGGCAAGGTCTAATGAGATCACCCGTTTATCGAACAATACTCTGGATACTTTACGCTGTACGATACGCAGGGCCAACCCTTCAACGATGGCGGTTTTACCAACACCGGGTTCACCAATGAGTATCGGGTTGTTCTTTTTACGACGGCTCAGGATCTGCGACACCCTTTCAATTTCTTCCTCACGTCCAACAATAGGGTCAAGGGCACCACTCTCGGCCAAACGGGTAATGTCGCGGCCAAAATTGTCCAATACCGGCGTTTTACTTTTCGTATTACCGGCAGAGCGCGATTTCTGCTGCGAATACTTTTTTTCATCATCGAAATCATCTTCGTTCTCGTCGGCATATTCGCTGCGTACGTCGTTGCTTTTAACAACGCCTAATTCGTTTCTGAATAAATCGTAATCCACGTCGAACTGATTTAAGATTTGAGTTGCTATGTTTTCCTTATTCTTGAGAATGGAGAGCATTAAATGTTCCGTTTCAACAGTAGGGCTCTTCAACGCTTTTGCTTCCAGAACAGTTACCCTTATCACCTTTTCAGCTTGCTTGGTAAGTGGTAGGCTGTTTATGTTAGCAATGTTTTTACCGGTTTTGTCTTTTACTGCCAGTTCTACTTCTTTCCGCAATTCGTACAGATCCACATTAAAGCTTTTCAATATACGGACAGCAGTGTTCTCTCCCTCACGGATCAACCCCAGCAACAAATGTTCAGTTCCGATAAAATCGTTCCCAAGCCGTAAAGCCTCCTCTCTGCTAAAAGAAATGATCTCCTTCACCTGGGCTGAAAAATTGTTGTCCATTTAATTATAATTTGTTGTGTGTTATACAATAATAACGAATATTTTTGACATTCTGTTGTACCCTTTTATTAATGGTTTTCGTGTTTTGCATCAAAATAATTTTAAGACCTTATGCAGTTCAAAATTGATACCAGTGAGAAATTCCATGCCATTCAGATCAAAGAACAGACTTTATCTGCTAATATGACAGGAGAATTGGATGCTTGTTTAATGCCCCTGTTGCAACAGGAAGTTAAAAACGTGGTGCTTAATTTACAAGACATCCAAAACATCGATAACGCTGCCGGTGAGCACCTTGTGAATATACAACAAAGCTTTTACGATCAAAGTTCATCATTCGTTATCTGTTGCCTTCAAAAGCAGGTGGAAAAAGAGCTCGACGCCGCCGATCTGCTTGAATTATTGAACGTAGCGCCTACAGAAAGCGAGGCATGGGATATCGTGCATATGGAAGAAATAGAACGCGAACTTGGGGATAGTTTTTAAGTTGTAAGTAAGCATGTTGTAAGTTGTAAATTCCCCGGCCCGGGCATAATAATGAAATGCAGGCCACCCGACGTTGTGTCACCCGTTCCTTCATCATATCAGGGTGAAAACACCCTTTTTCGAATATGTTAAAATTTGATTTAAAAGGGAAAAGGCAAAAAAAGCAACGAGGCAACAAGGGAAAACAACAAACAACAAACCACAAACAATAAACAACAAACCACAAACAACAAACCACAAACCACAAACTTTTAAGCCGGAGGCATGAACAAATACGCTGTCATAGTAGCCGGAGGTTCCGGTTTACGCATGGGCACCACATTGCCCAAACAGTTTCTGCCGGTATGCGGTAAACCGGTGCTGTGGCATTCGCTCGAAACATTCCTCGCAGCCGCGCCCGACATGCGCATCATTCTTGTTCTACCCAAAGACCATATACAAACCGGGCAGGCAGTCATCAGCACCACCAGCGACCCCGCCCGCATAACCATCACCACCGGTGGCGAAACCCGCTTTCATTCCGTTAAGAACGGCCTCGCCGCCATCCAGGCGCCCGGTGTAGTGTTCGTGCATGATGCCGTTCGCTGTTTGCTTTCCACCGATCTTATTCACCGCTGTTATGAAAGCACGGTCGAAAAAGGAAATGCCATTCCCGCCATTCAACCGGTCGACACTTTGCGTATTGAAACACCTGACGGCAGTCAGTTGATCGATCGCACCAAAGTGCGCATCATTCAAACCCCGCAAACGTTTTTCAGCGACATCATACAAAAAGCTTTTGAACAACCTTACGATGCCTCCTTTACCGATGAAGCCAGCGTGGTGGAAAAACTCGGCGTGGCCATTCACCTGGTTGAAGGCGAAGCCACCAACATCAAAATAACCCGGCCGCTCGATATTTTACTGGCCGAAAAGATTATTTCTGAAAGAAGAACCCAATAGTCATTCACAACCGGTGATCCTAACTTCCGTCTGATGAAAAATAAAATAAAACGTTTTCTGATCGTGGGACTGATCACCTACCTGCTGGCCGAACTCACCTGTTTTATTTTCATCAAAACGGGTTATATCAACGCCCCGCTTCCCCGCTTCTTTTCCGATCCCCGCGATACCATGGTGTTCCCTTACACGTACGCCGATGTGAATGAGCACTGGGGCGTATGGCATTACAACTATCCCGTTAAAGCGCCCTATGGCTGTGTAACGCTTACATGTAACCCCAATTCAGTGGGCGCAAGAGATGTTGAAAGAAAAAAACAAAGTACAGATGTGAACCGGTGCATCGTGCTGGGCGATTCATTTATGGAAGGTTTTGGTATTGCCGATAGCGCCCGCGTTTCGAACCTGTTGGAAAACGCTACCCGGCACGAGTTCCTGAACTTCGCCTGCAGTGATATGGGCAGCACCCAGGAATACCTGGTTTACAAACATCTTGCCGCCCAATACGATCACAGCACGGTGCTGCTTGGCATTTTACCGGCGAATGATTTCATGAACGATAATATCAGGTTCGATTCTTCCCAAAGCCCGCTTCGCTATAAACCCTACTGGAAGGGCAGTTTTCCCAATATGGAACTCTACTATTATACCGATAGTCTGCATCATTCAGAATTCTCTTACGAGGCGTATCTCCCTTACAAATCCACCTTCAGATACAAACTGCGGCATGTGTTGGAGAACACCACCTGCTGGTTCAATATCCTGTACTTTTTTACAAAAAAGAAGGGAGCGGTTGACGTTGTTACAAAGGCTGCAGGATCCAGTATGCCCTATTCCGGTTACTATGATTATTCGGCCGATGACCTCAACCGGTTAAAACAATCATTGTATTCCCTGCGGAAAGCCGCGCCCGGCAAGCGGATCATCGTTTTCACCATTCCCATTGCCAGCGATTTTAACCGCTATAATAAGAACAAGGAAATACCTTCACTCGTAGGACAGTTGCAACAATTCTGCACCGAAAATAACATCACGTATACCGACCTGCTTACCACCGCAACGCCCGGTGAGCTGCAGCAATACAAAAAGCAGTTCTTCGACTGCGATACGCACTGGAACGAAACCGGCAACCTGTTTGCCATGAAAAAGCTGTTGCCTTTCTTTAGGGAGCGCGTACAATAAACGCTACCGGTACTTCGATCTTTTCAGCATGCGCAGCATAAAAGGTAACCGGTTGATATAAAGATGGGGATACCAGGTGAGTTGTGCGCCCAAACATTCAAACAAAAAAGCAATGCCGGGAATGTCGGAACCTTCAAAATCGAGCACATACCCGCTGCCGGCATATTTTTTTATCAGTTGATCGAGCACAAAATAAAATCCGCCGTTTTCATTTGAAGCGGGTGTATTGCCGGCCAGCAGCGAATAGATCCTTTTGTTATATACGATATTGATATCGCCTGAAACGATAGCGCCGTTTGCATCCAGCGCCGCCATGGCATTACAGGCTTCCACATGTGGTCGTATATTTTTCAGCAGTTGTACAAACCGGTCATAATCTGCCTTCACTACCGTGTCTCTTCCCTGCATCATGCTGTACGATAAACCGGCAATGGTTTCTACGGCAACATCTTCTGCGAGGCGCAGGCCCGCTTCTTCCGCCTTTTTTAATTTACGGCGGGCATGCCGGTTATACTGCTGCTGCAGTTCATTATACGAACCTGTCAGCGACAGTTCATAATTTTTCCTTGGCGTTACCTGTTTTCCGCTCAATGCATTATTACCGCTGTTGAGGTCGATATCGATCAGTTTGAATTTGCGGGGAATGTGGCTGATGAACGTTGTCATCAACGTTGCATCGATGGGCTGTGAAGTGAACACACCCAGCGATGCGGTAACAAACGGCTGGTATAAATAACAGATGCCGAACTTCCGGCGCCAGGTCAGCGGCATAACCGCTTCATAATCGCCCAGCACCAGGGCATCCCAGTTGCCGGCCATATAGTCGAGGTAAAAAGAATGGGCGTATAACAACCCGTTGGCCGCATTGGTTATGCATCGATCCCATTGTTGGGTGTCGATGTGTTTACGTTGCAGGTATTGCAGGTGGCGGTGCATCATGCCGGAAGGTACTAAAACGGGATCTTATTGCCCGTTGCGCGGCGCAAATTGAACCGGTGTATATCGATGCTGAACGATATTTTTTTGAAGAAAGAATTTTCATCTGGCACCGTTTTCAGGTTATCCCTGAATTCCTTGCTGTACAACACCGGCGCATATACATGTACCAGGTCTTTGAACAGGGTAAGTTGTACGCCGGCCACATACAGGAAACGGCTGGTGGCCGCATCCTTTTTCCAGGCATCGGCATACGTGCCCGCATCGAGAAATATTTTTATGGGCAGGTTCACCGGTAACAGTCCCTGCGGCAACGTGGTGTTCAGGTTCAGCGAAGCGATCCAGTTATCGCTGCGGCCCTGTAAACCCTGGAACAGATCGGTGCGTAATTTCAGTCCGCCATCACGTACCATCATCTGCTGGCTCAGCAACCCGTCCTGTTCGTTACGGCCGATAAAATAATTGCTGTACGTATAATCTTCATTGCCCCGCACCGCGGTTAACTTGGGCTGATATACCAGCGTGCTGAATTGTTTCGAAAGCGTTTTCCCGCCTATATACCCAAACTTCGCGGCAAACACGCGCATTTGCAGCCCACCGTAACCTGAATAATTAAAGAAGTAATTTGCCGTGGCCGAAGCGCGGTAAAAGCCTTCGCCCTGTTGCAGTTGCAACTGCGCATCATAGGGATACAAGGTGCGGTAATCGGCAACATTGAAGGTGAGCTGGTTCAGGTACCGGCCGGTTGTTTTGCCCTCGGTGGGATAGAATTCGCCATCGTCGCTTTTCAACACATACCTGAAGTTGTTCTCCCAAATAAAAAAGGTGCGCCACTCGAGCCATTTATCCATGCTGCTGCGTACATTTTTATTGTTGAACGTAACCCGCAGGGCCGGCGCCACTTTATAAAAACCGGTATGTATTTTTTTACCCAAACTATCGGTGCCTTCGCGGGTATTGAAATGCGCACCGCTTACACACAGATCGATCTTGTCGAATGTTTTGTTTGGGCGCCAGGTATAACCGATACGGCCAAGTCCCGTAAGGTCCTTACTGCCGAAGGCGTACATGGGTGTAAAAAAGTATTGCAGTTTATGTGCCGGGAAAGTGTAATTATGCAGGGCCGCGCCGATCATGAACTTATCATAGCTATTGTACCCTATCGCCGGCATTAAGCTGAGGTAACTTATGCTGTCATAATTTTTAAGGGAGAACAGGAACACCGGTTTCCACTTTTTTCGCACGATGGGGTTGATGCCGCCTTTTTGCTGCAGCGAATCGAAGAACGACTGCACCGCTTTGCCATCGCCCACCGTAAAGCTTTGTTGAAGATCGTGCGGATAAGGATGTTTGAACTGCCACTGCCGGTAATACGCCTGCATACAACTATCGAATCGCTGCCGGCCCATGGCGTTTTCAAGCTGCTGTACCAACAAACCTGTTTTCAGGTAAGCGATCACCATATAGTTCACCTGGGTAAAATCGGCGGAACGTGTTGCCGCCGGCTGGTCTTTTTTAATTTTTGCCAGTGCGTCAACAGCCAGTGCTTCAAAATTTTCGGGCAGCCTGTTTTGTATCCATTTGGGGTAATCTGAGTTGGGATATTTAATGGCTTTGTACCGGTTATCGTAATACGAGTTCACGCCTTCATCCATCCACGGATGATCGCGTTCGTTGCTGGCAAGAATACCATAGAACCAGTTATGGCCAATTTCATGTTCTATGGTCATATCCAGTTGCTTTTCATCCATCCCCGGCGATATACTGGTGATGGTGGGATATTCCATACCGCCTTCAAAACCCATTTTGGCTTCTACCACACTTACTGCATTGTAAGGATATTCGCCAATGGCATTCGATCTGAAATGCACGGCGTCCTTTATATATTGTATAGATTGATCCCAGCCCCTGCTTTTTCCCGAACGGTAAAAGCTCATGGCATGCACTACCCGGCCCGATGCCAGTTGAATGGTATCCTGTTTTACGATAAAGGCCGAATCGGCAAACCAGGCAAAATCGTGGATGTTATTTTGTTTGTATTGAAGTGTTTTGAAGGTTTGGGGAACACGGGAAGCGCCCCGGGTATTTTGAACAGTTTGTGGTTTGTGGTTTGTGGTTTGTGGTTGTTCCTTTGCCAATTGCCTATTGTCCGTTGCCGACTGCCCTTTCCGCTTTGCCGCTTTCAACGCCCTGGCTTTTTCTATGGCAATCTGTTTTCGCTCCGCTGCCGATGGCCGTTTGCCGTTTGCCGTTTCACGTTTCACGTTTGCCGTTTCCCGATTGCCGATGGCCGATTCCTCAGGCTCCCTGGAAATATACTGTTCCCTCTCTTTCAACCAGGCCTTTTCTTTTTCGTTTTGCAGCTCGCCGGTGGCCGCTACCACATACCCTTCCGGAACGGTGATGCGCACGTCAAAGCTGCCAAAATCGCTGTAAAACTCGCCCTGGTCAAGGTAGGGCATCGGGTGCCAGCCGGTACGGTCGTATACCGCCGGTTTGGGATACCATTGTGTTACCTGGTAAGAATGACCCGTATGTCCGCCCCGCGAAAAATTCGCCGGCAGTTTTACATGAAATGGCGTAGTTATTTCGGTTGCCTGGTTCGGCAGCAACGGCGCCGGCAGGTTTACTTTTATGATATCGATGTATTGGGGATGATCTTCGGTTTTCAGCGTATTATTCGCCACCCTGAAATCGAGGCGGTTGATATAACCTCTCTGCTCGCGGTTGGAAAAATAGAATTTCGTTTCGCCGTTTTCCAGGGCCTGGTCGGTAAAGGCGGTTTTATCGTTCTTGAAGGCATTGGGCCATAAATGAAACCAGATGAAATGCAGCGTATCGGGTGAATGATTGATATACCGCAGCTTTAAAAAACCTTCCAGCGTATGTTCGGTATCGTTCAGCGATACATCGATGGTATAATGCACTTCCTGTTGCCAGTAAGCGTTTTGAGTAATGGCTTGCTTACTGATAACCGAAATAAAGAGTAGAAGGCAGATTTTTTTCATGATGAGCGTCAATTAGCTAATTACCCAATGTGATAATTCGATAATGAATTAAATTCCGACGAACCAATATATCACATTATTCTTCTGTATTTTGTATTCTGTATTCATTATCACATTATCACATTCGCCTTACAACTTCCCCTCCTTATCCAGCATCGCAAAAAAAGCACTCAGGTCCTTCCCGCTAACAAGTTCCAGCTCCTTTTTAAAATCTTCGGGTTGCGGATGTTTGAACTGCCATTTCGCAAAGTACGACTGCAATGCCCTATCTATCACATCACGGCCCAGTTCCTTTTCCATTTTGTGCATCCACGTGGCTGTTTTTATATAAACAACGATCCCATAATCGTCTTTATTGGTAAAACCTGTTGAACCGGTGCTGATCGGCTGATCTGCCGGCACCGAACGTAATACCTCGTAGATCCTTTCCTGGAACGCTGAATCGGGCAGCTCTTTTATATAAGGGGGGATCATGGGGCCCAACACGCTGTTGCTGCGGTATTTCTCCGCTTCATACCTGAACTGGAAATAGGTATTCAGCCCTTCATCCATCCACGGGTGATCGCGCTCGTTGGTGCCCAGGATGCCATAAAACCAGTTATGCCCTACCTCATGCGTGATCACCGCATCCATTTCTTCTTCTTTCGCGTTCGGACTGGTTATTAATGTGATCATGGGGTACTCCATACCGCCCGACGACAGGTTGGCGGGCCCTTCCACCGCCTGTACCACCGGGTACGGGTATTTGCCTATCCATTGTGAATAATGGCGTACCGCGTCTTTTATATAGCTGGTGCTTTTCTTCCAGGTTTTGTTGCCTGAGGTTTGTCCGTAAGAAAATACATCGATGGTATCGGCCTGCGTCAGTTGCAGCGTATCGTAGCGGATCACATAATCCTTACCGGCAAACCACGCGAAATCATGAATGCGCTCGCCATAGTATTGTAAGGTTTTCCGCTTTCCCGGCGTAGAGGTTTTGTATGGAACCAGGGTATCATTCTTATTGTTTTGCAACCCGATCTGTTTGTATTTGCTGAGCTCGGGCTGGGTTTGCAGCGTGCCGGTGGCGCCCACTACATATTCAGCCGGTACGTTTATGTTCACTTTAAAACTGCCGTATTCGCTGTAAAATTCGCCCTGGTCGAGGTAGGGGAAGGCATGCCAGCCCTTGCTGTCATACACGGCCGGTTTGGGATACCACTGGCAAATCATGAACTGCTGGCCGTTGTAGCCCGACCGTGAATAGTAATTCGGCAGCTTCACATAGAACGGCGTGGCAATGGTCACCTGTTTGCCGGGCAACAGGGGCTGCGCCAGTACCAGCTTTACCATATCTATGTTGGCCGTATCTTTTTCAGTAGCGGTGGGTTGTCCGTTTATGGTAAACCGCAGGCTATCGATAAAACCGCGCTCGTTGGTGGTTGTTTTTTTTGTATTGGTTTTATCGGCCGCCAGTTGTCTGGCAAAGGCGGTGTTCTTGTTGCGGTAGGCGTTGGGCCATAAATGGAACCAGATATAACGTAGCGTATCGGGCGAATGGTTGATGTAGTCAACCGACAGATCGCCTCTCAGGCTATGTTTTTTATCGTTCAGCGCTACGTTTATGTTATAGTGTACTTCCTGCTGCCAGTAATTGGTTTGCGACAAAGCAATATGCGGCGCCACAGCAATCATCATCATCCCCATGCCCTTTAAAAGGCCGCTCTTTAATATTAAGTTCATTATTTGAATTAAGGTTTTTCTTTTCTTTCTGTATTTCTGTATTTCATTATCACATTATCACATTACCGCCCTTCTCCCATAAATATGATCCGCAGCGTATACACCATGATCTTGAAATCGAGCGCCAGCGAAATATTCTCAATATAGATCAGGTCGTATTTCATCCGTTTGATCATTTCATCAACATTTTCCGCATACCCGAACTGCACCATGCCCCAGGAGGTAAGTCCCGGTTTTACCTTTAACAGGTACGAGTAATACGGCACCTGGTCATGGATCTGGTTTATATAAAAAGCCCGTTCGGGTCTTGGTCCCACCAGGCTCATTTCTCCTTTTATGATATTCCACAACTGCGGCAGTTCATCGAGCCGCCATTTACGCATGATGCGGCCCCAGGGCGTAACCCGGGGGTCGGTGGCGGAAGATAACTGCGGACCGTTCTTTTCGGCCGGGTGGTACATGCTCCGGAATTTATAGATGCGGAATTTCCTGCCCTTATACCCTATCCGTTCCTGCGAGTACAGCACTGGCCCGGGCGATGACAATTTAACCCTTATGAGCACATAGATCATCAGCGGTAACAGGAATATAAAACCCAGAAGGGCCACTGTAACGTCAAGCACCCGTTTTATGTTCTGTTGCCATTGCGGCATCAGACCCGATTTTATATCGGTGAGCATGGCCCCGAACACGTTGCTTGTTTTAACCGATCCCGACAAAATATCCAGCACATCGGGCACGATCTTTACCTCCACATCCATTTCGCTCAGGCGGTCAACGATCTTTTCCACGTGTTTCTTTTCTTCCTTTTCCAACGCTATTACTACCGCCTGGATGTTGCGTTCATGGATCACTTTTTCCATATCGCGCAGCCAGCCATGCCAGGGTATATGGTGACTGATACCATTGGGCTCGCCGGCGCTTATAAAACCGGTGTAATGATAACCGGCGGTACGCAGCCCGTCGCGGGTATCTAAAAATATGCGCTCGGCAATGCTGGTTCCGCCAATCAATAAGGTATTGAAACGCATAGCGCCCTGCACCAATTGCTTTTTCACCCGGTTCAATAAAAAGTTACGGCCTATCCAGGTGAAGAACAGCTGGGCAGCCACATAACATGATAACGCTTTATAATAATAGGTGTATTGCTTCTGCGGGTCGTTGATGACGATGGCAAAGAAGATGATGGTACAGCCTATGAGGCAGCAAAGCAGGGTGACAATGAATTCAGATAACCGCGATTTGCGGTAGAGGTTGTTATAGGCGCCTACCAGCGCATAAAAGATGATCCAGGTAACGGGTATCAGGGTTACTCCCCACCAGAAGCGGTCATTGAGGTAAGGGAAGTTATCGATAATGGTGTTCTCATGCAGCAACAGCCGTCGCGAAAAGTACAAAACGATCCAGGCCAATATGGCTGCCAAAAAATCGCTTAGCAGGTACCAGGTACTATGGATACGATTAACAGACGGCATGTATAGGGTTACACAATAATATTATTGTTTTTGATCTTTTGTAATATCTGGTGCGCTACATCCATGGCCCGGTACCCGTCTACCTCCGAAACCCGGGTAGGGGTATTGTTCAGGATGGCGTCGCGGAATGATTCCAGTTCTTTTTTTATGGCATTCACTTCCGGCACCAGGGGGTTTACTACGGCAATCGTTTTTTTGCCATGTAAAGTATCCAGATCGAAGGAAAAGGCGTCAATGTCCTGTGGAGACTTCAATTTAATGATTTCAGTCTTCTTATTCAAAAAGTCGATCCCAATGTAAGCATCTTTCTGGAATAACCGCATTTTTCGCATTTTCTTCATCGAAATACGGCTCGAGGTGAGGTTGGCCACACAGCCATTGTTGAATTCGATGCGAACATTGGCAATATCGGGGGTATCGGTCATCACCGCCACGCCGCTGGCCGAGATCTGTTTTACCTCGCTTTTTACCAGGTTCAAAATGATGTCGATGTCGTGGATCATGAGGTCGAGGATCACGCTCACCTCGGTACCCCGAACATTGAACTGCGCCAGGCGGTGCACTTCTATGAACATGGGGCTCAGGTCCATACCCTTTACCGCCAGGAAAGCGGGGTTGAACCGCTCCACATGCCCTACCTGCAGTTTTATGCGCGATTCCTTTACCAGGTTCACCAGTTCCCGGGCTTCCTGCATGGTATGGGCCATGGGTTTTTCCAGGAAAACGTGTTTCCCCTTGCGGATGGCCATTTTGGCCAGGTTGAAATGATATTGAGTGGGAGCAATTACGTCGATCACGTCAACGGCATCGATCAGCCGTTCAGCATCCAGAAAGCGGGGGAGCTGATATTTGGCAGCAACTTCCTGCGCGGCATCATCGGAAGGGTCGTAAAAGCCAACCACTTCCACCTCCTTGATCTCTTTCCAGTTATTGAGATGAAATTTTCCAAGATGACCAACGCCGAATACACCGATCTTTAGCATACGTACAATTAATGGCGCAAAGATAACGGG
>CBIHPC010000144.1:0-15283 GCA_966211305.1 uncultured Niastella sp. | reverse complement strand
ATGGCGCCGGCAATGACGACGATACCAAAGTAATTGTACTGCGTTCGGCCGGAGAAAAAACGTTTTGCGCCGGCGCTTCTTTTGACGAACTGGCTGCAATAAAAACCCACGATGAAGGGTTGCTGTTCTTTAGCGGGTTTGCCCATGTGCTGAATGCCATGCGCAAATGCCCGCAATTTATCATTGCCCGCATTCAGGGTAAATGTGTTGGCGGCGGAGTAGGTATTGCCGCGGCCGCCGACTACGCCATTGCCGCAGAAGGCGCCGATATTAAATTGAGCGAGCTGGCGGTAGGCATCGGTCCGTTTGTGGTTGGCCCCGCGGTAGAGCGAAAGATAGGGCTGTCGGCATTTGGCAACCTCGCTATTGACGCCACCATGTGGCGCAACGCTGAGTGGGCTAAAAGAAAAGGTTTGTATTCAGAACTCCATGCTTCCATCGATGATATGGACGAAAGTATTCAGCGCTTATCATACGAACTGGCGCATAGCAACCCGCTCGCCATGCTTGAAATGAAAAAGATGCTCTGGAAAGGTACCGACAACTGGGACCAGCTCTTGTTGCAAAGAGCGGCTATAAGTGGTTCACTGGTGTTGGGCGCTTTTACTAAAAACGCCATTGAAAAGTTTAAAGCAAAAACAAAATAGAGAAGTGATTACCCTGCCACGGCTGAAAGTTCGTGTCATGGATTTATTATCATTATGCAACAATTTACCAGCGATAACTTTCAGCAACTATGCAATGAACTGGCAGAAAAGGACCTTATCTTCAGGAACATTATACAACAGCACAGCTATCCACCCATGTGGACACGCTCCGCTTCATTCGCTACCCTTATTCATATTGTTCTTGAACAACAGGTATCACTGGCTTCGGCCCGGGCTGCCTTCAATAAATTAAAAGAAAAGATACGCCATATTACACCGGCAAACCTGCTGCAACTGACCGATGAAGAGTTGAGGGCCTGCTATTTCAGCCGGCAAAAAACAGTGTATGCGCGGCATTTGGCAGAAGCATTCATTTCAAAGAAAATTCAACTCCATAAACTCAGCGCCTCGCACGATGACGATGTGCGGGGCGTTTTAAAACAGGTAAAAGGCATTGGCGACTGGACGGCCGATGTGTACCTTTTATTTGCCCTGCAACGCACCGATATTTTTCCTATCGGCGATCTGGCCATGGTGAACGCTTTAAAAGAAGTGAAACAATTACCGGCCAGTACTCCGCGTGAGGCGATTTTAAGCCTTGCCGAGAACTGGCGGCCATACCGCTCCATTGCAGCCATGTTGTTATGGCATCATTATATTAAAACGAGGAATATAAAGTTCTAAGATACACTTTCAATACCGGCCAGCTAACCACACCCGAAAGCCTGTTAAAGGTTGCAGGTTGCAGGGATCGCCACTGCTTCTCCTGTATCTTGTAACCTGTACCTGTTCTTTAAAACATCCCTTGCAGCATAAACACCAAAATACCTGCCATATAGCCAACCAACGCCAACCAGGCAATCTTCTTCAGGTACCAGAAGAACTCTATCTTTTCAATACCCATGGCGGCCACGCCGGCCGCTGAGCCAATGATCAGCATACTGCCGCCCGTGCCGGCACAATAAGCCAGAAAATGCCAGAAGAAATGATCGGAAGGATATTGCTGCAGCGAATACATTCCCATCGATGCCGCCACCAGCGGAACGTTGTCGACTATCGACGATAGAACGCCGATTATGACAACGATTATGGTGGGGTTGCCGATCTGTTTGTCGAGCTGCTGCGCCACATTCATCAAAGCGCCGATCGACTGCAGGGAAGCTACACTTATAAGAATACCGAGGAAGAACAAAATGCTGGGTGTATCTATCTTTCGCAGGGCGTACAATACCGAAAGGAAATGTTTATCCTGCGTGTCTTTCTGGTGATGAATTATCTCCGTTATTGCCCACATGATACCCAGCCCCATCATCATGCCCATAAAGGGCGGAAGATGGGTAACGGTTTTAAATA
The DNA here is from genome assembly GCA_966211305.1 of uncultured Niastella sp. GTDB lineage: Bacteria > Bacteroidota > Bacteroidia > Chitinophagales > Chitinophagaceae > Niastella. Next base: position 13,283 of record CBIHPC010000144.1, on the reverse strand, counting down.
CCGGCACCATTAATAGAATGAGGATACCCGAAATAAATATAATGTTCCGGTCGCGTAACGGCGCTTCGGGTTTCATTGTTTTCGCTTCTTCGGTGCCGCCAACTTCCAGTTCGCCCCGCATCCTGAACGACATTAACACCATGGGCACCACAGCGCAGGCCACGCTGGGAAGAAATAATTTACCAACGATCTGGGTTGTTGTAACCTGCCCGCCAATCCAGAGCATGGTGGTGGTAACATCGCCTATGGGCGACCAGGCGCCGCCTGCATTGGCAGCAATTACCACTACACCGCAAAACAGCAATCGCGCCGGTTTGTTACGGATCAGCTTTCTGATCAACGATACCATTACTATAGCCGTGGTGAGATTGTCAAGAATGGCCGAAAGAAAAAACGACAGGCCGCCTATAAGCCATAACAACTTTGCCTTTCTGGTAGTTTTGATCCGGCTGGTTATAACTTCGAATCCGTCATGGGCGTCTACCAGTTCCACAATTGTCATAGCACCCAGCAGAAAGAAAAGAATGCTGGCAATTTCGCCCAGGTGTTCGGTAAGCTGTTCGTTCACATGGTGATTATCGTTCGAATACAGTATATAGATCGTCCAGCACAATACACCGGTTATTAATGCCGAGGCGGCTTTGTTAAGTCTTATAACATGTTCCGTGGCGATAGCCGCGTAGCCGAGGACAAAAACAATTAGTATAATTACAACCATTACAACACTATTAGTCTAAAAAAAATGCCTCCCATTACAGAAGGCAATGCGCAAAGGTACAATTTTTAAAGGCTGTCTTTACCTACAGCAATGAAAACGGTATTAAATATTTAAACCGCCGCAGGCGCTTATCACCTGTCCGGTAATATAAGAGCTCATGTCTGAAGCCAGGAACAGGGTAGTGTTCGCGATTTCTTCACCACTGCCAAAGCGGCCTAAAGGAATTTTATCGAGAAATGCTTTTGCACCATCACCATCTTTCAGGTAGTGCGTCATATCGGTTTCAACAAAACCGGGCGCAATGGCATTGCAACGCACATTACGGCTGCCCAGTTCATGCGCTACCGATTTGGTAAAGCCGATGATGCCGGCTTTACTGGCGGCATAGCTGCTTTGCCCGGCATTACCACGAATACCAACAATCGAACTCATATTTACGATGGAGCCTTTTTTTGCTTTCATCATGGGGCGAATAACCTGTTTGGTCATATTATAAACACTCTTCAGGTTTATATCCATTACTTCGTCCCATTGTTCGGGGGTAAGGCGCAGTAATAAATTATCTTTTGAAATTCCTGCATTGTTCACACATACATCTACCGTTCCGAATTCTTTTACTACATCATTTACAAACGCTTCACATTCGGCAAAATTACCTGCATTACTTTTATACGCTTTGGATTTTACGCCCAGTGCTTTTATTTTTTGCTCCAGCTGAGCGGCCTTTTCGGCACTGCTGTCGCTAACATAGCTAAAAGCTACATGTGCGCCATGTTCAGCCAGTTTAAAGGCAATAGCTTCACCAATGCCACGGGCTGCACCGGTAACAATAGCAACTTTTCCTTCTAATAATTTCATAGTATCGTATTTGGGTGAGCAAAAGTACAGGAAAGATGTCGGAAATAAGAAGTAAGAAGCAGGAAGTATGAGGAACGAAGTACCAGGTATAAGGCGACAAATAATTTGAGTTCTGAGAAATCAGGCTCTTCTTACTTCTTACCTCTTATTTCTTACTTCTGCCTAAAAACCTTAAAGTGCAAGTATTTCTTCAATATACTTCCTGTCATTACTGAGGCGGGGCACTTTATGCTGTCCGCCCAGCTTTCCCTTGCTTTTTAACCAGCTGGTGAAAATGCCTTTGGAGAGGGACCTTACCAAGGGCTGGCGCAGGGCAATATCTTTATGCCGTTTGGCTTCGTAATCGCTGTTGACGCTTTTAAGGGCGGTATCCAGTTCCTGTGCAAAATGGTTGAGGTCGCCTGGTTCTTTTTCAAACTCTATCAGCCACTCATGACCGCCGTTGCCGCTATCGCTGAAGTATACCGGGGCGGCTGTATAATCATTTACTATGGCGCCTGTTTTTTCGCTGGCAACGGCTATGGCGCGGTCGCTGTTATCAACGATCACTTCTTCGCCAAAGGCATTGATAAAGTGTTTTACCCTTCCGCTCACTTTTATCTTAAACGGGTTCAGGGATGTGAACTGAACGGTGTCGCCTAATAAATAACGCCATAAACCACCGTTGGTGCTTACCACCATGGCATAATTCTTTCCCAATTCAACATCCTGCAAACCGATGGTATCAGGATGTTTCTTTCCATATTCTTCCAGGGGCATGAACTCCATAAAAATGCCGTGATCGGTGAACAACAGCATACCTTCTTCACCCGGCCTGTCCTGGGCAGCAAAAAAGCCTTCACTGGCATTGTACATTTCGAGGTAATGGATGGGTTTGCCTATGAGTTTTTCGAACTGTTCTTTATAAGGAGTGAATGAAACGCCGCCATGCATGTACAATTCCAGGTGTGGCCATACCTCGGCCATAGTGTTTTTGCCGGTAAGTTCCAGTATGCGCCGGAACAGTACCAACGTCCAGGTAGGAACGCCCGAAATAGAAGTGACGTTTTCTTTGATAGTGCTGTTCGCCAGCATCTCGATCTTGCTTTCCCATTCATCCATAAGGGCAATGCTCAGATCGGGCACCCGCAGCCAGTGACCCCAGAAAGGGGAGTTCTGCAACAATACTGCGCTCAGGTCGCCATATTGCGCATCGGCGTTCAACGGGTTTATATTATGGCTTCCGCCAAGAACCAGGCCCTTGCCTGTTAGCAGGTCCGAATCGGGATTGAACTGATAATACAGTGTCAATACATCCTTGGCTGCCTTATAATGACAATCTTCAAGGCTTTCATCGGTAACCGGTATGAATTTGCTCTTATCGCTGGTTGTACCGCTGCTTTTGGCAAACCAGTAAACCGGCGTATTCCACAACAGGTTCTGCTCGCCCTTCATTATACGTTGAATGTATGGCTGCAGGTCTTCATATTCATGAATGGGAACCGTTTGCTTGAAGGTCTTTACGTTGAACAGCCCTGAGAAATTATATTTGCGGCCAAACTCGGTATACTGGGCAGATGTTACCAGATCCTGTAATACCTCGCGCTGGGCGTCGGCAGGATTATTTTTCCATCCCTCTATGCGCCACAAACGCATACGGGCCAATGATGATATGGCAGGCGATAATAGCTTCACAATAATTTCACTATCGGCAAAATAAAGAATTTGAAGGGAATAAATATCAGAATGCAACAGGTAAGCCCATATATACCGTGAAACCACCGATATATTGTCTTATTTGTTAATAACTGATTGAATAACTATCTTAAAGCGTCTATTCAACCAGCTACTCCAATTGCCGGTTACTTATTTGAAGAAACTTCAATTCCTCTGAGCGCTTCTTCGTGTAAGTAATCTTTACGCTTTAATTCAAAATTGCGACCAAGGTATAAACGCCGCACCTGCTCATTTTCGGCCAGCTCTTCAGCCGTGCCATGTTGAAATATTTTCCCATCGATGAGCAAATAGGCACGGTCGCAGATAGAAAGCGTTTCGTTTACGTTGTGGTCGGTGATCAAAATACCGATATTCTTATATTTTAACCGGGCAACCACGGCCTGAATATCCTCCACGGCAATAGGATCTACCCCGGCAAAAGGTTCATCGAGTAATATAAACTTGGGGTCAACCGCCAGCGCACGGGCAATTTCGGTTCTTCGCCTTTCACCACCGCTGAGGGAATCGCCATTGTTCTTGCGCACATGGTGTAAGCGGAACTCATCGAGCAGGCTTTCCAGTTTGGCTTTTTGCTGGGCTTTGGTGAGTTTCGTCATTTCCAGTACCGCCTTGATATTATCTTCCACACTTAGTTTCCGAAATACCGAAGCTTCCTGGGGCAGGTAACCAATACCCATTTGAGCCCGTTTGTACATTGGTAGTTTGGTGATCTCCTCCTGATCGAGGAATACCTTGCCTTCGTCGGGTTTTATAAGCCCCACCACCATGTAGAACGTAGTGGTTTTACCGGCTCCGTTGGGACCCAGCAAACCCACGATCTCACCTTGTTTTACGTTTACCGAAACATGATTTACCACGGTACGGTTACGGTAAATTTTTACCAGTTCCTGTGTATTAATCTCGCTGATCAATTGTAATTAAGGTTTCGGCAAAAATACCAGAACTAATTCAAATAGAAGGCCATTGACACGGTAATTTAACAGCTATTTGCCATCCCGATTTCCTGCCTTATGTTTGCAGGCCGGTTTGAGGCTGAAAATGAGCATTTTTGCCAAAGTGCCTGTTTTCAATGAAACAGCATTTGTTTTATTTCTCTTAACTAATAAAGGATATTTGCAAGGGGCACCGGTGTTCTGTTAAAAACCTAAATATTGGTGAGGCCTTTGAAAAACTGTTACTATTTACATGAAAGTCATCGATCACATCCGTCAGGCAACTGGTTCGCTTATTTCCTTTGAAATATTGCCCCCGTTAAAAGGTAAAACCATCAATTCGATCTATGAACACCTCGACCCATTGATGGAGTTCAAGCCTTCTTTTATCAATGTTACCTATCATCGCAGCGAACATGTTTTCAAAAAGAAAGCCGACAGCACATTTGAGAAGGTGGAAGTGCGTAAACGCCCCGGCACTGTTGGTATTTGCGCTGCCCTGATGAACCATTACCGGGTTGATGCCGTTCCTCACCTGATCTGCGGTGGTTTTAATAAACGTGAAACCGAAGACGCCCTTATTGACCTTAATTTTATCGGTGTTGATAATGTTCTGGTATTGCGCGGCGATGCGGCCAAGAATGAAACGGTATTTGAACCGGAACCAGGCGGAAACGCTTATGCGTTCGACCTGCTGAAACAGGTAGTAAACCTGAACAATGGTATCTACCTTGAAGAAGATATCCGCGATGGTTTCAAAACCGACTTTTGCATCGGCGTAGCCGGTTACCCCGAAAAACACTTTGAAGCGCCCAACCTGCAAACCGACCTTGCCTTCCTGAAAGCCAAGGTTGCGGCAGGCGCCGATTATATAGTAACGCAAATGTTCTTCGACAACCAAAAGTATTTTGATTTTGTGAAAAAGTGCCGGGATAATGATATCAATATTCCCATCATTCCGGGCCTGAAACCCATTACCAGCAAAAAACAGCTGTCGGTTATCCCCCGCACGTTCCATGTTGATATCCCCGACGACCTCAGCAACGAGATCATGAATTGCAAATCAGATGCTGACGTTGAAAGAGTAGGTACCGAATGGCTGTTGCTGCAATCAAAAGAATTGAAAAAGGCCGGCGCACCCGTGCTGCATTATTACACACTTGGCAAACCCAAAGTGATCTATAATGTAGTAAAGCAAATTGTGTAATTGAACACTTAATTATACCAGGGGTTTGGCCAGCCATACAGCTTGCTAAACCCCTGTTTTTTTACCAATCTTTCTTAAACCCTTACAATATGCGCAGTCAGGCAGGCTTTAACAAACTGATCGCCGGCCTGTTTGTCTTTGGCGCCATAGTTGGGTTATACTTTCAGTTCGCTTACCATAAGTTCCTTAATAACGATACGCTTGCATACATAAATATTGCAGAGCGATATGCCGCCGGCGACTGGCAACATGCCATCAACGGCTACTGGTCGCCCATGTACTCATGGCTTTTATGCATTTGCCATTTAACAGGTTTGCCGTTATTACAAAGCTGTTATGTAATAAATTTTATCGCGGCTGCATTAAGCTTATACGTAATAAACGCATTGGCGCGCCGATATTTAACTCACTGGCTGTTTTACGGTGCATTTGGTTTGTATGCGCTTCTGATCCTGCTTCACTATGCCATGTCAACGTTAACGCCCGATCTGCTGGCGGCGTTCTTTTGTTTCTGGTTCTTATATCTGGTAACCGGTAAAGATTTTGCATTCAGTAACCGGCTTCCCTGGCTGGCTGGCATTGCTGCGGCATGTGCTTACTTTGCAAAGTCGTATAATTTTTTGCCCCTGAACCTGGCCCTGACAACATGGCTTCTTGCTGCATTGATTAAGAAAAATGCAGCCGGCACAAAACAGCTTTTCCCGGTAATTAAAACATACGGCATTTTTCTATTTCTTTCCTTGTTGTGGATAGGCGCGCTGAGTATTCATGAAAACAAGCTTACGTTTTCTACCGCCGGCCGGTTCAACCATAACCTGGTTGGCCCCTATTACAGGAATGCTTTTCCTACGAATACCCAATTACTGGCTCCGCCTTTTGACAATGCATATAGCATTCATACCAACCCTGCCAATTTATTGAACGATTACGACTGGAGCCCGTTCAATGATACCCGCAGCTTTCAACACCAGCTTCTTTTAATAAAAGAAGCCATCCGCGGTTTAATTATCATTCCCGATGGCACCGGGGCCAAATGGCTTGTGCTGCTGGTATCGCTGTTGTTGATTTTCATTAACAGGAAAAAGATCCATACCCAAACAGACCTCGGTTTACGCAAAGTTGCCTTTTTCTTTTTATGTTATCCTTTGCTGTACCTACCGCTTTTTGTTATCGATCGCTATATTTTGGTTTATATAATACTCTTTCACCTGCTGCTGTTTTTCGCTGCACAGGCGGCGGGCGCTTTTATCAATAAAAAGATATTTGTACAAGCGGTTGCCGTTGTAATAGCCTTCAGCATTATTCCTTTTGTAAAGGCCGCACAACGCAAGCTTACACATAGCACTGCCGAATATGCGTATTATAAAAACTTCTACCGGCGCCTGCCGCAATTTTCATTTCTGCAAAACCAGTCAATTGCAAGCGACAGCTATTCAATGGTAGAAGCAACACAACTTTGTTATTATTTTAATTGCAGGTATTACTGTACCTTGACCGGCGACCAATATCAGTCGCTCAAAAAGTTCAGGATCCGTTTTATTATTGCCAAAAAAGATCTGTCATCATTTTCTTTTTTGCATGAAAAGGGAAAGATGATGTTTGAAAAAGAAACCGTGTATGTTTACGAGGTCCAATGAACCAGTACTATAAAAAAACCCGTGCCGGTTGAACCTGCACGGGTTATACTGATAAAAAGTTTACTTATAATCTGAAGCCAACAGATAAGCTCAGTACGCGGTGTTTGTTATTATTGTCAGCTGAACTATTTGAGCCTGACTGCAATTTGGCGAGGCCGTAGCCGTAATTAAGCGCTATCATTCCGCCATCGAGCTGAAAACCGGCAGTAGCATTTAAACCATAATCAAATCTCCTCATTACTCCCAGCCCCGTTCCTTCTTCGTCATTGAACGTTGAAGGGTCATCATTGCTGTATTCGATTTTTTCTTTGCCGCTATAGGCCACACCAAGGGTTCTTCCTTCGATTTTCCGCTTACCGCCAACGCCAATCGCTATATACGGACCTGCGCCAACAAAGAAATTAGAATTAGATTCTATGGGCAGCTTAAGGGCAACATTCACCGGTATCTCAATGTAATATGGATTGGTGGTTGCTTTATAGTAATTGATATCGTTGGAGGCGCCGCTTTGAATTTTAGATCCTTTACCAGTAAATAAAATACCGGGTTGAATAGCCAGTATCCTGGCAATGGTTATGTCGCCCATAATACCAACGTGGAAGGAGGTCAACCAATTGGCATCGTTTACTTCACCATCTTTATTATAAGAAACATTGGCAAGGTTTACGCCGCCTTTTAACCAGGCAGATCCCTTCTGAGCAAAGGAGGATACACTAATACTACTGATAATGAACAAATAAACGAAGCGTTTTGCGATCATACATGTTGTTTTACAGGGTGATTAGGAATTTTGCCTCGTTATGACCTGAATAGTTGCGCCAGGTTTAAATTACCTGGGCAGGCTTTTTACAACCGCTTCATTAATTTTTACCGGGTACTTCTTTTTCAGATCGGCTATCCATTTCTCTTCCAGGAACACCTGATAATCGTTGATCACAAAACCACGTGCATCGGCAAAATCGCGTACTTCGCGATTGGGATATAATTTAACTATGTATGCAAATACGACGCTGTTATCCGATTCATTCTTTACATTGGCGGTGATCAGCCCTTCGGTAAAATTGGTTCGGTCAACAACCGGGATCTGGCTCAATTCAAAACGCCCCGAATCGCCCTGCAGCAGCCCACCGCTCTGGTCCATATATTTTTTCCAGTCTTTATAGTTCTCTTTCATTTTTGCCCGGAATCCATCTGCGGCCTGTGCCTGGGATGCGGTGAGAATAATAGCGTCGGCACTGCTTTCCCACTGGTATTTATCCTTATGACTATTGTAATACTTTTTTAAACCGCCGGTATCTACAGATGCGGGGTCCCAGATATTACGCTGCATGATCTCGAACAACAGATTGCCTTCCCTGAACTCATTTAACTGATAGGCAAACTCTTTATTATATTCTTCAAGGTGCTGGCGATAGTAGTCGAATGCACTTACTTCAATGAAATCCTGTAGCAGTTGCTGATGATCTTTGTTTTGCCGCATGCTTTCTGAACCATGTAACGTTTCGAGGTATGTTTTGAAGTCCTTAACCGTTACCGTTTTTTTGGCAAATGACAGCAGCGGGGTTTTGGCAGTTACGTCTGTAAATACCGGGAAGCTTTTGCCTTGTAAAACACTATCTATAATTACAAACAGGTGTTTTTCATTTACAGCGTGTTTTTTGAACCCGGTTAGCTGTAATATTTTTTTGTATAACATTTTTTGTGAAACCTCCATCCTGTCGCTTTGTGTTATGCGCAGTCTGAAATCTTCTTTCAGTTGCGTACTGGCGGTATCGGCAACAAACGGTTTATGCTGTAAACGCTTTATGATATGGTAACCGTAGCTGGTGAGCACCGGCGCGCTGATATCACCATCGTTTTTAAGCGCGAAGGCTGCATTTTCAAATGCAAGATCATATTGCCCAACGCCAAACTCCATCATTTCACCGCCGGCCTGCCACGACAAATTATCATTGCTGAACTGGGTTACCAGCACTTTAAAATCGCTGCCTTTGGTCAATACGTTATAAATTGAATCGGCTCTTTTTTTAATTTCTTTTTGCTGTTCTTCGCTTGCTCCGGGCGGGAATGACAGTAAGATCTGGGCTGCCTTCATTCTTCCCAACGCTTCTCTTTCGCCCACATTGCGGAAAATATGAAAACCTGCCTTGCTGCGAACAGGCGCTGAATATTTGCCAACCGGTGTTGCATACACTGCGTTTTCCAGTTCATAAGGTAGCACCAATGCAGTAATATACCCTATTTCGCCTTTGTTTACCGACACGGTTGGGTCTTCTGAATATTCCGTTGCCACTTTTCCAAAATCCTGTCCTTTTTGCAACTGGCTCCAGGCTGCATTGATCTTCTCCTGCGCTTTTTTTACATCTTCAACTGATGCATCAGATTTTGCAGCAACGAAAATATGGGCAATGTGAATGTCTTTTTTACTGCGGGCAATAGCTTCATGCACCAGCTGGTTCAGGCTGCTTTCATCCCGCACATAACTATCCATGATCTGGTTACGAAAGCTCTGCAACTCCGCCTGCTGATTGGCCAGAGTGTCAAGCCTCTTATCAAGGGCCGCCTGTACTTTTAATTTAAACCGGATGTACAACTCAAGGTAATCCCTGTACGCTTTTTCACCGGGTTTGCTTTCCGCATTATTTTTATTGTACGCTTTTAAGAATTCGTTCTTAGTAACAGATTTGCCACCGTAAGTAAATAATACCTGGGCGTTTCCTGCGGCAGTCATGAAGATCAATAATGAAGCAACCGCCGCTTTACTGATAACAGTCATAGTACTGATTAGATTTTTTTATTTTTAAGTTTAAGGTCTATCACTTCGTCTAATTGCAGGTAGGTAAGCTTTTTTGCTATGATGCGTTTATCCTTATCTAACAAATACAGAATTGGTGTCTGGTATACATCATATAGCTGGCGGTAGTTGGGTTTGCCGGCCGCTTCTTCCTGTTTTTGTTGTGAAGGTAGCTGGTATGCGTGTATCCAGCCGCTTAATTTATTGTCGTTGATGAACTTCTTCCAAAGGTCTTTGCCGCCATCTACCATTACGCCATAAACTGTAACGCCTTCATTTTTCCATTTGGCTTTAAAGATCGAATCAACTTTAGGAACGGTTTCTTTACAATGGCTGCAGGTGGGGTCCCAGAAACAGATAACGGTAAATTCACTTTCAATGTCGTATAAAGAAGCCGGTTTATCGAGGGTATCTACCAGGTCGAGCTGCGCCGCAGGCTGGCCTATTAAATTAGCCATAAGGCTATAGGCCCGCTTGAACATAAAGTCTTTGTACTTCTCTGTAAAGAAGTCGGCCTGGCCGGTATTGATGTATTTCTCGAACAGGTGAACGAATACCGCATCCTGCCCCATGTACTCAGGGTTCACATACTTCTGCACAAAATGCACCAGCAGGAACTTAAACATTTCCTGGTTGCTTCTTGAATACAACAGCATATGATCAACTTCCTGTTTTATTGAATCGGGGTTGGGCACCACCAGTTCTTTATAATATTTTTCGAGTTTGGCTTCAAAGAAAGGTGTTCTTACCAGGCGGCCGTCGCTGAACGATACGCCATCCCAGTAATGCGATTTGTAAAATCGGTAAGCATACAGCGAATCATATTTACCACCGGGATGTTTTGCGGCCGGGGGTATTACCGGTTCTTTCATTGCCTGGAACAGTGCGGTTAAAAACGTATTTGGGTTCTTCGCTATCATGCTGTCGCGGTACAACTGCATTCTGTCGGTAAGCTGTTTTAATCTTGTTCTCAGCTTTGCTGAATCCTTTTCATTTTTTGCCGCTTTGAAACTTTCGTTGGTCCTGTTGATCTCACCGCCTATCTGGTTGGTAAACCGGGTATATAAGTGAAAAAGTAAATTATCCTGCGACCCTGTAAAAGTTACATCATTGGGCAAACTGGCTGAATCGGCCGTAATGGAGAATTTTTGTTGTTTATCGATCAGTACTTCAAACAGGATCTCTTTGCGGGGTGAAACCACGAAATAAATACCACCGGGCAACGGTTCCTTACCGGCAAATACCCCTTTGCCATTGGCATCGAGCATTGCCGAATCGGCAAGGGCTTTCATTTTACCGTAGTAATAACCCAGATAAACATAGGCATTCTTATAAGGTTTTAGCGTAATGGGAATATTATAACCCGTTTGTGCCTTAGCTAACACACAGCTTATCAACAGCATAGCCAGCGGTAAACATCTTTTCATAGTATTGCAATAACAGAAAAATACCTGAATTATTGAAAATAAAAACGGTTAAGTTGTTAATTCCTTGCAAAGGTAACAGGATATACATGTTAACATGGCCGAAAAGTTACATGTAAAAAGCAGACAAGGCTACAAGGTCTTATTTTTGCGCTATAATTTATACAGATGAAACTTAGCCATCTTGCAGAAACGTTAATTGGATCGGAAATCGTAAAACTGGGCGGAGAAATTCGTGATAAGATCCGTGGGGGTGAGCGAATATACAATTTTACTGTCGGTGATTTTGACCCGGCCATTTTCCCTATTCCGAAAGAATTGGAAGAAGAGATCATAACGGCCTACCGGAACCACTTTACCAATTACCCGGCCGGGGACGGAAACCTCGATTTGCGCGAGGCCCTCGTTCACTTCCTGAAAGAAAGGGAACAGCTCGATTATAAAGCATCCGAAATGCTGGTGGCTTCCGGCGGACGGCCGCTTATTTATTCGTTATACCGCGCTGTTTGCGATAAAGAAGATAAAGTGATCTATGCAGTTCCTTCCTGGAACAATAACCATTATACGCATTTTATTGGCGCTGAACATGTAGTGATAGAGGCCAGGGCTGAAAACAACTTTATGCCTGTTGCCAAAGACATTAAGCCGCATTTGAAAGGTGCTACATTACTGGCGTTGTGCTCGCCCCAAAACCCTACCGGCACCACCTTCACCAAACACGACCTGGAAGCGATCTGCGATATGGTGCTGGAAGAGAACAACAGCCGGGGCGACAATGAAAAGAAACTATACGTGATGTACGATCAAATGTACTGGCAGCTAACGTATGGCAACATAGAACACTATAACCCTGTGTCGCTTAGGCCAGCCATGAAGTCGTATACCATTTTTATCGATGCCATCAGCAAATGTTTTGCCGCCACCGGGGTACGTGTAGGCTGGGCATTTGGTCCGCAGGTTATTCGCGATAAAATGAATGCCATTTTGAGCCATCTGGGCGCCTGGGCCCCCATGGCTGAACAAAAAGCCTGTGCCCGCTTCCTCCTCAATAATGCGGCAATCGATAAATACCTGAAAGCGTTCAAGGCGGAAGTTGAAGTGCGGCTGCGCGATATTTATAATGGTTTACAGCTGTTAAAAAGCGAAGGTTTTTCCGTTGACGCCATTGCACCGCAGGCCGCTATTTATCTTACCATTAAAATAGACCTGGCTGGTAAAAAAACAGCAGACGGCAACGTATTGAAACAACAAAGCGATGTAACCGCCTATTTGCTGAACGAAGCCAAACTGGCTGTTGTTCCGTTTTACGCGTTTGGGGCCGACAGGTCGTCGCCGTGGTACCGCTTAAGCGTTGGCACCTGTAAGAAGGAAGAGATCGCCGAAATGATAGGCCAGCTCAGAAATGCACTGAAGAAATTGACAATGTGATAATGTGATAATGAAAAAAGCGGGCCCTCCGTCATGATTCCGGAGGGCCCGCTTAATTATGTAATGCTGAAATATGCTGTTCAGTTCTTGTTGCAGATAAACATAAAAGGTTTCAGGGTTTCCCTTTCAATGACCTTCTGTAATTGTGATTTCTTTTTCAGGATCCGATACTTCTGAATATCGAACACCTCGTGTGCTATACAAAAGCTTTCCAGTGTTTCAAAATTCACCAGCAGCTTATTCAATTGCTGAAGCTCATGTTGCATAGCCTCCTTGTTTGTATAGGCATCCTTTACCAGGACAAGCAAATCACGATTAGAGTTTTTCATTGTCTGCATCGACTTTAATAACCTACAAATCCCCTGTTTAAACCACAGCCGCATTTTTTAGATGAACCGCCGCCAGCGATTCCTCTACCTGAACTGCAACTGGCAAAAACCAGGCTAACAATTAATAAAACGATCACGGAATAACTTACTTTCTTCATATACTTGGTTCTTACTAAATTAAACTATTTTACGAACAAATTAGTATTTGATATTGCCCGAAAGCAACAAATTTAACACTGC
>CBIHPC010000143.1:0-15362 GCA_966211305.1 uncultured Niastella sp. | reverse complement strand
TGTTCGCGAAGGTTGCGGGCAAAATGATTATAACGATACCCCATTTCTTCAGCCAGATCGAAGATCTTCTTCTTGGTCTTTTTGCTTACAACAGGGTCGTCTTTTAAGGCCCGGCTAACCGTGGCTATGGAGACGTTTAATTTACGGGCAAGGTCGTAAATCGTAACTTCTTTTGGTTTACTCATACAATCGCTTACATATATGATAGTAAAGGTAGAATAAAATTATTTTTAAAAAAACAATGTAATCGGTTACATTGATGCATTTTTCTATTTAAATTAGTGTCTTCGATTGCTAATCAATTGTTTGCCATCATGATCAAAAATTTTGAAATAAAGGCCGGTAGCTGCAAAAATATCCACATTTTTAAAGACGGAAAGTCCGACGGTTTGTTACAACTCAACGTTGTGCATACTACCGACTTTTTTGTTAAAAGGAGGTGTTGCGTCGTTGAATGGTTTGTTACAGCGCCGGTAACAAACGTTATTCTTTGGAAAACGATGACCGATACGGGGAATTTTTATTTGAGGCCCGTTACGGAAAATGGATAGTCTAAAATGTAAACCCGGAACCCGGAACCGGTAATGAAAACCATGCCCTATGAACTGTAAACTATAAACTATCAACCTGTAACATAGATCTATGATCCGTTTATATTTCTTATTCATTACAAGCTTATTTTTTAGCACCCTTGTTGCCCAGGTAAAGCTTCCCCGCCTTATCAGCGATAATATGGTACTGCAGCGGGATGCGAAATTAACCGTCTGGGGCTGGGCTTCCCCCGGCGAGAAGGTGAGTGTTCAATTCAATAATAAAACATATTCGGCCGCAACGGGGGCCGACAGCACCTGGAAGGTGACGCTGCCTGCACAAAAAGCGGGCGGTCCGTATGATATGGAAGTGAAGGGCAGTAATCAGATCCTTATAAAGAATATTTTAATAGGCGATGTGTGGGTATGTTCGGGCCAGTCGAATATGGAATTGCCCATGGAGCGGGTAAAGGAAAAGTATGCTGCCGTGATCGCACAGTCGGCCAACCCGGCCATCAGGCAATTTAATGTAGCTACCACTTTCGAGTTTCAAAAAGAACGAACAGATCTTGAATCGGGTAGCTGGGTAGCGGCCGATCCGAAAACCGTTTTACAGTTCACGGCTGTCGGCTATTTCTTTGCAAAGGAGTTGTATGAAAAATACAAAGTGCCCATTGGACTTATAAAAGCGAGTGTAGGCGGTTCGCCTGCAGAAGCCTGGCTTACTGCAGAATCATTGCAGCCATTTCCAAAACACCTGGAAGTACTGGCGAAATACAAACGCGAAGGTTATATGGACAGCATACGGAATGGCGAACGGCAGTTTCGTGATAACTGGTATAAAACCATCTGGCAACAGGACAAAGGTTTGCAGGATGCGAAACCCTGGTACGATACAAGCGTTGACGTTAGCGGTTGGTCGAAAATGCCGGTGCCCGGTTTTTGGGATGAACATGGATTGAAAGGTGTGAATGGGGTAGTATGGTTTAGAAAAGATATCGAAGTGCCGGCTGGCATGACTGGTAAGCCGGTGAAATTATTATTGGGTAGAATTGTTGACCAGGATTCTGTTTTTGTAAACGGCCGTTTTGCCGGAACAATAGGATATCAATATCCGCCAAGAAGATATGAGCTGCCCGCCGGCATGCTGCAACCCGGAAAAAATACGATAGTAGTCAGGGTTATCAATAGCGGCGGCCGCGGCGGGTTTATTGCTGATAAGCCATACGAGTTGATCGCAGATGACCATACAATTGATCTTAAGGGGGAATGGCGTTTTGCGTTGGGAACTACTGCGCCGCCATTACCGGCGCAAACTTTTTTTCAATACCAGCCAACGGGATTGTACAATGCCATGATTGCCCCCATGCTGAACTACCGCATCAAAGGCGTGAACTGGTACCAGGGCGAAAGTAATGCAGGAAGGCCGGTGGAGTACCGTACCTTGTTTCCTGCAGTAATAAATACCTGGCGCCGGCAATGGAAACAGGGAAATTTTCCCTTCCTGTTTGTACAACTGGCTAACTACATGCAAACGAAAGACAAACCCGGCGAAAGCAGTTGGGCCATGACACGCGAAGCGCAAATGAAAACATTATCATTGCCCAACACCGGCATGGCTGTAATTACAGATATAGGTGAATGGAATGATATACATCCATTGAATAAGGAAGACGTTGGAAAACGGCTGGCGTTGTGGGCGCAGAAGCAGGCGTATGGAAATAAAAAGGTAGTGTATAGCGGTCCGTTATACCAATCGATGACCGTGCAGGGCAATAAGATATTGTTACAGTTCACCAGTACCGGCAGTGGTTTGATGGCGAAGGGCGGTGGTGAGCTGAAATATTTTGCTATAGCAGGCGCCGATAGAAAATTTGTATGGGCAAAAGCTGCCATTGATGGGAACAGGGTAGTGGTTTGGAGCGATGAGGTGCCGCAGCCCGTTGCCGTGCGTTATGCCTGGGCCGATAATCCCGAAGGCGCGAATTTGTATAATAAGGAAGGGTTGCCGGCGAGTTCGTTCAGGACAGATGAATGGGAGAAATAAATATCGAATATCGAACGTCCAATGTAAAATGTAGAAGAGAAAAATTCGTATTTACTTCTACATTTAAAATTCAATATTCAGCATTCAATATTATCATATGGAATACACCATGCGTTGGTTCGGGCCAAATGATCCCGTTCCTTTACAACATATACGCCAGGCAGGATGCACAGGCGTCGTTACGGCGCTGCACCATATTCCCGTAGGCGATGTGTGGAGCACCGGCGAGATCAACAAACGAAAGGCGATGATAGAAGCGGCCGGCATGAGCTGGACCGTTATTGAAAGTTTACCGGTGCACGAGGATATAAAAAAGCAGACCGGGAACTATCAGCAATACATTCAAAACTATCAGCAGAGCCTGCGCAATGTGGCTGCCTGCGGACTGAAAGTGATCACCTATAATTTCATGCCCATCCTCGATTGGGTGCGCACCGATATAGATTATGAAATGCCCGATGGCAGTAAAGCCCTGTTCTTTGAACGGCTGGCCTTTGTTGCGTTTGATGTTTTTATGCTGGAAAGACCGGGCGCAGAAAACGAATATACAAGGGAAGAGTTGAGTGCGGCAAGGTCATATCTTGAGCGTATAACGCCGCAAAAAAAGGAAACGCTTTATCGCAATGCTTTATTGGGTTTGCCCGGCAGCGAGGTGCCGTTCACCAAAGAACAGGTGCTGGCCGCATTGAAAACATATGCGCATATCGATGCAGAAAAGCTGAAGGCGCACTTATTTTATTTCCTGCAGCAGGTGGTGCCTGTTGCAGAAGAATGTGGTTTACAAATGGCCATTCATCCCGATGACCCGCCCTACCCGGTATTGGGACTGCCGCGGATCATGAGCACGGAGCAGGATGTAAAAGACCTGTTGCACGCGGTTCCCTCAAAAGCAAATGGATTGTGTTTTTGTACCGGGTCGTTTGGCGTTCGGGTTGATAACGACCTGCCAGGTATGGTACAACGTTATGGCGATCATATTCACTTTATACACCTGCGCGCCACGAAGAGAGAGGGCGCCGGCAATTTCTATGAAGCCGATCATCTCACCGGCGATGTAGATATGTATGCGGTAGTAAAAGAACTGGTGCTGGTTATGCAGCGCAGGAAGGTTACACTGCCCATGCGGCCCGATCATGGCCACCAGATGCTCGATGATCTGAAAAAAACAACCTATCCCGGTTACAGCGCCATCGGGCGTTTGCGCGGACTGGCGGAGTTGCGGGGGCTGGAGATGGGGATTGTTAGGAGTTTGTTTAAATGAGTTTTGTAAATAAATTGTATGGCTGGTAGTCTTAAGTAAGTGAAGAAGGAGGTAGGAAGTTGGAAGTTATTCAGAGTTCAATTATGGCACAAACGCAACCGGTAATGTGTCCTATGGCATAATTTTTACATGCATCTTCGGAATACCTATGTTTATACCAGTTGCATGTTATGAGGCGTCGATTCAGATATACTTGCTTGTGGTTGATGCTGTTGCCATTGCCTTTTACCGCACAGGCGCAAAAGGAGCTGTTTAGAAAAATGGATAGCCTGAGCAGGCTTCCGCCTGATCTGAAGAGAGACAACAGGGACAGCATCAGGCGGGAATTCTACAATCAAAAAACAAAGATCACCTTTCCCATTTACTGGATATTACTGGCGCATGACCTGAAACAACAGGTTACTTCCCCTTTTCATGCCAAACCACGCCTCTGGTACCGCACTGCGGCCGTAATAGCGGCAACAGGCGGTGTGCTGTTGCTCGATGTTCCCATTAGCAAAAACGCTGTAGACTGGCGTAAAAAAAGCACTACGCTGGTGAGTACCAGTAAGTACATAACCCGTTTTGGCGGCTCCTACGAAGTGTACACGCTGGCGGCACTTGGCGCTTATGGCTGGTTGTTTAAAAATGAAAAAATAAGGACTACCACTTTACTGGCAACCCAGGCTTATATAACTGCTTCCATAATCTTTGGTGCTGCCAAGTTCTTATCGGGCCGCCAACGGCCATATTATTACGATCCGGAAACAAATACCAATAATCCCGCCTGGCATGGACCGTTTTACCAGTTTAAAAAAGATGCTAACGGTAACAGGCCCAACAGTTACTCGTATACATCCTTTCCTTCAGGCCATACTACGCTGGCATTTGCGGCCGCAACAGTATACGCTATGGAATATAGCGACCGGCCACTGGTAAAAATTGGCGCATATACAGCGGCATCGATCATTGGCTTAAGCCGCATTACAGAAAATAAACACTGGGCTTCTGACGTATTGATAGGCGGTATCCTCGGCCACCTTATTGGCCGCCAGGTAGTGAATAATTATCACCGGTACGCCAAACTGAAATCACAGGCTGCAGCAAGCGGTAAAAACAAAAACAGGAATACGTTTTCCTTCTCCCCGCAGTTTCAGTTCGGGCGGTGGCTCCCGGGGATAGTTTATAAGTTTAATTAATGTGCTAATGGGATAATTTGCTAATCTGCCAATGAATACAATTGGGCATTTCTGATTTCTATTAAATGATTATGCCTTTACAATTAGCACATCAGCACATCAGCTAATTAGCACATTCTTTTCTGTACTTCTTATACATTGCAACCGAAACTTTTACCGGATCACCAACCGCTACAACCGGAAACCCTTTCTGCGTCGTCACCCATTTCCATTCCCACTGCTTAATGTTTTCATTGAATTGCTGAAGATCGGGTTCTGTGCCTGTGCGTAACGACTGCTGCAGCAGCGCGAAGAATTGTTGCCAGCGTGGTTTGTAGAAGTCATTCAGCAAACCGCTCCACTGGCGGTTCGAGTATTCATGAAGCGGACTGTTGGCATCGCCCCATAAGGTAATAAGATCGCGGGCATTCTGCTCATACAATGCTTTTTCTGCCGGTGTGGTGCCATGGCTGCGGGCGCTTGCGATCCACGGACCCAGCATAAAATCCTTGCGGGTTGCCAGCAATACATCCATATCGCTGATCAATTGTAAGAATGCTTTGCTATATTTATTAAAAGCGGCGCTGTCTTTCTCTTTATAAGCGGCTACCCATTTATTTTGTAACGGTCCGGCATAGTTGGCCAGCACCTGCCGGGTAATATCAACCACATCGTACCGGAAACCATCGGTATTAACGCCTTTGGCTGCGGCTTGTATGAACAGGTCCCAGGCCGGCAGCAGGTCTTTGCGGTCATAGTTTAGTTTGGTGCGCGTCCAAACGGTTGTGGAATCGAATGTGGGGCGGCCGGTAACGATCGATTCGGCGCCGTCGCGGATCTCTTTACCATTATACACCGTTTGCCGTAATATTTGCCAGGCATTCACCAGGTCGTTACTATTGGTAGCGTAGCGGTTCAACACATATTTTGGCAGCCAGGTATCCAATGTTATGGGTTCTGTTCGCCAGGTGTGTTCCATCATCAGTTCATACAGCACGGGGTTTTGTTCAATGGCTTCCATGGTTAACCCAATGCCCCACATTTTGCCCGACGATTTATCGTTCAATGCTGCTGCGGGTCCGGTAGCCACACCATCCATGCGGCCAAACATGTTTACATTGCCGCCGAAATTGTGCAACATATTCCAGATCCAGGGTTTATCATAAAAGGCATTCGTGCGTTTCCATACCGGTTCAATTTCCGCAGCCAGGTCGAGCAGCAGCATTTTATCGCCCGGCACCGCTTTCAGCAATGCTTCTATCTGCGGCGCCTTCCAGAATTTCCTGTCGCTATAAAACAGCCAGCCCTGCATTACCCAGGTTGCTGCGGTATCGGCCTGTTTCATGCCTTCATAAATACGGGCGCTAAGGGCCGACAGGAAAGCAGGATCGTCGGAGGGCGGTTCATTCTCATTAAAGGTATCTGCTGAATACAAATGATCGGTTCCAAATAACTGCGTTTGTTTTTGCAGGAACTTTTTACCTATCTCTGCAAACAACGGATCTTCCGAATCGAGGATATATGTATCGGCAAATCCGTTCGTCCAGTTGGTGGCCTTTAATCTGGCGTTGGGATATTTCTTTTTAAATGCCGGTGGTACGTGACCTGTAAAGGCCGGCAATACCGGCTTCATACCCAGTTCCCGCTCGCGTTGCAGGATCTTTTTCTGCAAAACTTTATGGCTTTTCATCCAACTCAATGGGAGCGGGCCGCCCCAGGCATCGAGGTTTCCCATCCAGAACCAGCCGAAATAGGCCGGGCCGCTGAAGAAGTCTTTCAACTCCTCATCCCTAAAACCCATGTCTTTATACAGCACGTACCAGGTATACTCTTCACCCGTAATGGCCAGTGGCATATTGATCCCGTGCAGGGCCATCCAGTCAATTTCCTTTTGCCAGCGGTCCCAGTCCCACCAGCTCATGCTATAGTTGAACGTACAGTAATTAAGATAATAACGATAGGTATACGGCGTGATCCTGTGTACTTTTTCCTTTACCACAGGCAGGCTGGCCGGCAGGTTGAGGTTGGTGCTGTTCCAGGTAATCTGGCAATGCGCATATTCAGTAAGATAGTGGTATAAGGCTGAAGCAACCGACAACCCGTTGTTGCCGCGCAATACAATTTTGCCGGCGCGGCTTTCCACCTCAAATATGTCTTTCCCGTTTTCGGCGGCAATGGCTTCAACTATAAACCGGGTAGCATGTTTGGGAAGAACCCGTTGAATAAGTGCTTTGGAAGCCTGAATGTTTAGTTGGGCGGCAATCGTAAATGGCAGCATTGTAGCCATGATCAGCAGCAGAAAGCTGTGATGCCTGGCAGTTCTCATACGTTTTAGCATAACTTGTTTCCGGTTATCATACCAAATTTGGGTTAAACCGTTAAGGTATAACCAATTTCACTCCCGGCAAAAAGGGTTGGCTAAACATTTGAGGTATTTAACGAAACCGGTTTCGTTGTCAAAAACCGTGTTTATACGCTACCATAAAAAGTTGGTATTGTTTATATTAGTGCCTGCGGATCAGGCCTGTTTTGGGATTATGTTTTTGATCAGCAAATACATCCTCATTGATATCATCGGGGAAGTGAACAGACACAAAAAAACAGGGCATCTACCCACGATGTCCTGTTACTTTTTTACAATGATGTATTATAATTGAAAATATTCTGCAGGAAACATACTATCAATGCTGCAAATGGTACCGCATTCTGCTTTCCAGTTTCTCGAGGTTCTTATCTTTCATTACGGTAAATGAAAACTTCTTACCAGTTTTCGATGCTGCCCTTACCACCGCATCGATCACTTCTCTTATCGATATTTTGTCTTTGCTTTTGAACTCAACATTTCCCGATTCTACTTTATCGCCAGCTGCAACCAGTGACTCCTTCTGCATTTCAGTATATAAATTATTGTAATCATTTGGGTTCGCACTGTGTAATTCAACCCGTGCAGTAAATGTGCTCATATAAATAAATTAATGGTTTGAAATAAATGATTGCTGATCGCTGTAGTGTTAAATGACGTTTATGATATTATTAATAATCTGCATTAAAAGCTAACACAAATTATTTACATATCCCCGTTTTGTTTAACGGCCACTACTATTAAAAAAACGTGCCAATCTGTTGAAACGTGGATATCAAAACACAGCCCTAATAAAAATTATACATGTAAAGCTGCCTGTTGAAAATGTGTGTGCCAGCGGCATATGCCGGCAGAAGCGACGAATATGCAGGCGGCACATCGTGTTTGATTTTAATATCCTATTAATATAGTGGGTTATTCGTCGGGCAAAAGTAATATTAAGTCATTGTAAAAGGTTGAAACTTTTGCTCAGGCTGGTGCAGGATGGGGAATGCACCTCAGTGTATAAATTACGTGTTGTAAGCTAACGATAAATGCCTGCTGTAATAGTGCCAGACGGAATCCCCGGGATCTACCCGGGGTTCCGCTGGTCTTGTAATGTGTGCGTAGATACAAACTTAGGCGTAAATGCCAACATAGGCTTACGAAACAGGGAAAACAAATTATTAATTCCGGAATCAATGTTGTTTAGCTAACGGCTCTTTAAAACCAAAGAGGCTGTCTTCATTTTGACAGCCTCTTTGTAGTACCCTTATCAACCTGTTAACATATCAACATATCAACTTTTTTAGTAACTGTCGTTCTGTTTCAGGTAATCCTTCAGGTTACTTGCCCCATCGATCGCTGTTTGCGGAATGGGGAACAACCTCTTCTTAGGATTGTTGTCGGTCTTCTCCGTCCAGGTACCTTCATATTTGCCAAAACGGATCATATCGGTTCTGCGGTGGCACTCCCAATACAATTCAAACCCGCGCTCCCTGAATAACAGGTCGAGGTTCATGGTGGTGAGTGCTGGCGGCTGCTGGCGGGCGGTACGCGAAGCTCTTACAATATTTACATCGGCCAGGGCGCCGGCAGCATCATTGTTTTTTCTGAGTTTCGCCTCTGCGCGCATAAGGTATACATCTGCGAGGCGCAGGATAACGATATCCGCTTCGCCAAAGTTGCGGCCGCTTACCGATTTGCGGCTGAACATATATTTAGACACCCGGTAGCCTGAAGAGTAATCGCTGCCGGCGGTAGTGAAGTCTACCTGTTCGGTAAAGATCACCGGCAGGGTAGGTTTGTTGCGCGTGTCGTGAAACAACGGACCTACTTTCATGCTGCCGCTGCTGCATTTCTGAAATACACCATTCTTCCTGATAAGGCCGTATTGCTGACCGCGCAGGATACCACGGTTGATGAAGAACTGTGCAGCTGGTACGCAGCTATCTGCCGGGTTTGAATAGATAGACAGGTTTTCTTTATAGAAACGGGGGTCGGCTGCAGGATCGGCCGGTGCATATGCCTGTGCCCATGTCTGGTAGAAATCAGAAGTTATGGCTGCGCCGTCGGTACCGTTGGCGCCCACATAATCGGGCAGCGGAAACTGATCGCCTGAGAGAGAGAAGTAAGCCAAACGGTTGTGTCCGTTCAAATCGGCGCGTTGGTCTACCGCAAAGATGATCTCTTTGTTGGTGTCGTTGTTGTCATCGAAAATGGCAAAGTACTCGGGTGAGAACTGGTATTTATTCGAAGCAATGATCTTGTCGCAATACTCAATCACCTTGTCCATATCAGCTGGTGTAAAGGTAAGTTGTGCACCATAGATATCCCTGTAAGCCGCGCTGTTGAGATACAGGCGGGCCAGTAATCCCCAGCAGGCTTCTTTCGAAATTCTTCCTGTTGTAACGCTGCTTTCGAGGTTGGGTTCGGCATCGAGCAGTTCTTTTTTAATGTATTCCACTGCTTCGCTGCCACGCAAAATAGCCGACAACGCGCTGGGCTCATCTTTTACAAAAACCAGACCGAACAGGTCGAGCAACAGCATATTGTAATAGGCGCGCATGGCTTTTGCTTCTGCTGTAAAGGTTTTTACGGAAGGATCGTTCAATGCTGGCAGTGAGTTCAATGCCGAGATCGATCTTGAAACGCCCTGTACCAGCAGGTTCCAGGTATTGCGGAGGTTGGGATTGGTAGAGGTATAGGTATGCCTGTGCATGGCCAGGTAAATACCGTTATCGCCCCAATCGGTACCGCCGCGATAAGGCAGAATAGCTTCGTCGGTTGATATTTCCTGGATAGCGAGGTAGGTGGTATGCTGCCAGATATTGGGCAGTTGCGCATATACGGGCGCTATAGCTCCTTCGGCTGCCTGTTTAGGAGTAAGTCCGGTTGCTGATGATTCGTCAAGTACTTTTTCGTTGAGTTTTGTACAGCCGGAACCTGCTACAAGCGCACTGAATATAATTGGGATAAATATTTTCTTTGTCATGGTAATTAGCTTTAGAAGGTTACATTGATTCCAAGGAGAAATGACCTTGCTTTAGGATAGCTGAGGTAATCGATGCCATAAGAGGAAATACCGTTGATGGTCTTGTCGGTATTTACTTCAGGATCATAGCCATCATAAGGGGTGATCACGAACAGGTTCTGTCCGGTGAGTGATGCTCTTATCCCTTTTACCCATTTGCCGAGGCCCAGTGCCTGTAGATTGAAGTTGTAACCAATGCTCAGGTTGTTCAGGCGAAGGAACTTTCCGTCTTTCAGGTAGCGCGATGAAACCGGCGCTGCGTTGGTGATCGCTTCTTCAGGACTGGCAATGGCTTCGGGCGTCGTGTTCACACCTTTTGCCAGCAGGTTTTTATAGAAGCTGGAGTTGGCGGTGTTGTCATAGATCTTGTTGCCCGATACGCCATTGAAGTTGGCGGCCAGGTCGAATCTTTTGTAACCGAGGTTGAAATAAAAGTTGTACATGGTTTTAGGTAACGCTGAACCAAGCGCCTGGCGGTCTTTATCATTAGCGATGCCATCTCCTGTAACATCGCGGTACATGCTGATGCCATTGGCATCGAAACCAATGAACTCCTGCAAAAAGAACGTACCGATGGGCTCACCATTCACATATCCATTGATGGTAGCTGAGGTAAGGCCGGCCCCGGAAGCTGAACCTGAGGGGATCACGGAGTAGGGTGATTTTTCTACTTTGTTATTGATGAAGGTAACGTTACCGCCTACTGTATAAGAGAACCCGCTGCCGGTTGTGTGGCGATAGGCGAGATCCACTTCCACACCCTGGTTGGTGATGGTCATATCCTGTACGTTGGTCCACTGGGTAGATGCCGGCTGTATGGGGTCGGCGGGTATTACTTCGAGCAGGATATTGTCTGTTACTTTACGGAAGTAATCTACGGTACCTGACAATGCGCCGCCTGATAATTCAAAGTCAATACCTATGTCGGTTTGTGAAGAAACTTCCCATTGGATATCAGGATTGGCTAACCGCTGATAAGCGGTCCCTACCGGATAAGTGTTGCCGGGGTACAGCGGGTAGCTGGCGCCTGCGCCCGGTGTGGCGGTGAACAATGCCTGTGTGATCTTGGAAGGAATTTCCTGGTTACCTGTTTGTCCCCATCCTGCACGCAGTTTCAGGTTGTAAAAGGGACCGTTCTCCAGGAACTTCTCTTTCGACATAATCCATGCTCCTGAGAAGGATGGAAAGATACCATACTTGTTGTTGGAACCGAATTTGGATGAACCATCGGCACGTAAGGTAGCTGTAAACAGGTATTTATCGTTATACTGGTAGTTTACACGGCCGAAGAATGACTGCAGCTCATTGATGAGCGCATATCCCGATGGCCGGTTGTTGGCAAGGGTTAGCTCCTGGCCCAGGCCCGGATTGTAGATAGGCTCTACATCGGAGATGGGGAAGTTGTTGATGCTGGTACCCCGGCCCTGTACAAAGATCTTCTGGTAGGAGTGACCTGCCAGTGCCGTGAGCTTGTGGGCATTGATCTTTGTTGAGTAAGTGAGATAATTTTCGATCAGGTAGTTACGGTTAACGTTGGTATAGGTTTCCAAACGGCCCAAACGCAGGGGAACGGTATTGGGCAGTGACTGAATATCTCTTGTAGCGGATGAGTTATCAACGCCAAAGTTCAGTTTGTATACCAGCCCTTTCGTAAGGGTCAAAGAACCGCTGATATTACCCAGCACCCGGTTGATGGTAGTGAGGTCTTTTTCAAGTGCCAGCACGGTAAGTGGATTGATACCGTTCTGGAACTGGTAAGGTTTGCCATCATCACCATATGCAGGGATGGTAGGATTGGTTGAGATGGCGCCACCGATAAGGCCGCCGATATTGGGGCGCAGGTTAACGGTATTGTTGGCGCTCAGGTTAGCTTCTATCACGAGTTTATCGTCGAGCAGTTTCTGGCTCATGTTGAAGCGGCCGTTATAACGTTTAATATCGTTGCCTTTCAATATACCCTGTTGCAGTTGCATACCGAAGGAACCATAATAGGTGAACTTTTCGGTTCCGCCGGAAAGCGTAACGTTGTGGTTTTGCGTCCAGGCATTACGGCTCACCTCTTTTTGCCAGTCGGTAGCGGCGCCAAAATCTTCAAGTGCATTGCCCAGCGCCTTTACCTGTGTTCTGTATTCGTCGGCCTTATAAACAGGTAAGGGGTTGGCCATTCTGCTGAAGCCCCCGCTGAAGTTGTAGTTTACCGAGCTAAACCCTGCGCGGCCTTTTTTAGTAGTGATAAGCACTACGCCGTTGGCGCCTCTCGCTCCATAGATAGCGGTAGCGGATGCATCTTTCAATACGTCCATCGATTCAATATCCTGTGGATTGAGAAAGCTGATGGGGTTGATGGCGCCGCCAACTGATGAGTTATCGAGGGCCATACCGTCTACTACAAATAATGGAGTACTTCCGGTACGTACACCGCCCGGGCCGCGAATGGTAATATTCTGAATGGCGCCCGGCTCACCGCTTGCAGAAGTAACGTTTACGCCTGCTACTTTACCCTGTAACAGTTCTTCGGGCGTGTTGATGATGCCGCGGTTGAAGTCGGCTGCTTTTACTGATTTCACGGAGCCGGTAACATCGCGTTTGGTTGATTTACCGTAACCAACCACTACCACTTCGGCCTGCGTGTTGGAAGCAGATGGCTCCAAGGTTACATTCAGTACAATGTTGCCTGAAGCGTCGGGCACACTGCCGCTGACTGTTTTATCTGCATAGCCAACGTAGGTGAATGTGAAGCGGTAAGTACCTGTTGCATTGAGGTCCTTAAATTCGAATGTTCCTTTTGAATTCGTTTGAACCGATCTTTTGTTTTGGTTTTTTTCGTTAACCGCCACTACCGTAACACCTTGCAATGGTGTGGCGCTTTCATTGACTACTGTTCCTCTTGCAGTGGTCGGGGTTGTTTGGGAAAATGCAGATGCATGCAACAGCAGATGTGCCAGCAGCAGTACACCCAACACGGCAACCCGTGAGTTGAATAATTTCATTTAGCGCTGATTTTTTTTGTGCCGCAAAGTTGTTAGAATAAATGGGGTAACCTTAATAAGTGCTGGTTATGAATACATTAAGGAAATGCGAACGGAATGTTATCTTTCAGGAAATTACGAACCGTTTTCGTGAAGAGGTGATGGTGCTGATGAGGGTCAACCGGTTCTCCTGCGGTGCACAATTGAATGCTGCCGGTTCTCTGTAGTGATGACCATATTGTAGTTATTTACAATATAACGGCCTGGTCAGGTTTATTCCCAAATAGTATATTCACGTATATGCAACAGCTATTATAAATCATACCTTTGATTTATCGGTTATGGTCCTGTTGAAATGTGCACATCCCGCCTGTTGCGCCATCCCGTCCTAATAACAATTGAAATGAAAACGCTGATAGACCATATAAAACGCTCTGTTTCCGTTACGGAAAGTGAACTGGAGTATATGGTACAGTCGTTTCAATACCTCGGGCTGGAAAAGGAAAGCCATCTCATAAAAGCCGGTCAGTGCTGCGATAATTATTATTTTGTGGAGAAGGGTTCACTGCGTATTTATACGATGGTCGATAACCTGGTTGTCACCAACTGGTTTGCCTTTGAAGGGAATTTCTTTACCGACCTGGAGAGTTATACCTACCAGTGTTCGGCAAAGTTCAATATACAAGCCATTGAGAACTGCAACCTGTTATATATATCCAGAAAGAATATGAATGCGCTGCTGGAGCTCTACCCGGCCTGGAATGAACTGATGCGCAAAACCTGGGAGCAGGCATTCCTGCGGCTGACGCAGATCGTGCTTTCGGTTCAAACCATTAATGCCAAAGGCAGGTATGAGCATTTGTTCAATCACCCCGAGCTGATGCAAAAACCTCAGACGCCGCCGCTGCAACCTACACCACCCAAAGACATCGTCTCAGTTATTGATATTCCCGATTCTACATTAAGCAAAAAATAATACTCCGCGAACTGCATTTTAGCCCTTTCTTTGCAGTTTAATCCTAATATTCATCTGAAAGATTGCTTATGCTACAATTACGATTGCTGGTGATCGGCATCCTTGTTTTTATCGTTCCTGCTCATAGTCAAAGTCCCAGACCCGTACAGGTTGATGTATGTATCTACGGCGCCACTTCGGCCGGCATCATTGCCGCGTATACGGCCAAAAAAATGCATCATTCAGTGCTGGTGATCGAGCCCGGCAAACATATCGGCGGCCTTACTTCGGGCGGACTGGGTTTTACCGATATCGGCAATAAATATGCGGTATCGGGGCTCGGGCTTGATTTTTACCGGAAAGTAGGAAAGAAATATGGTAAGTTCGAGAGCTGGATTTTCGAGCCGCATGTGGCCAAAGACGTATTCATGCAATACATTAAATCGGCAAAGATCGATGTGGCGTTAGGGCATACCCTTGAAAGCGTCAGAAGCGAATTCGGGTATATAAAAGAGTTGGAGCTGAATTACATTAATGAAGAAGGGCAGATCACTACCAAAAAGGTAGAGGCGAAAATGTTTATCGACTGCTCTTATGAAGGCGATCTGATGGCAAAGGCAAACGTTTCGTTTACTGTTGGCCGTGAATCGAACATCATGTATAACGAAACCATCAACGGGGTGCAGTTGCGCGATAAACACCAGTTCCCCGATGGCGTTGATCCTTACAGGATTCCCGGTAAACCTGAAAGCGGTTTGTTATGGGGAATTTCGGAGGCGCTCTTGCTGCCTAACGGCTCGGCCGATACGAAAGTGCAGGCCTATAATTACCGGATCTGTTTAACCGATGATCCTGCCAACCGCATAGATATTACCAGACCCGAAGGGTACGATTCAACCATGTATGAATTGTTGTTGCGGCTGCTGGCAAAAAAGCCGGCGACCAGCCTCGGCGCAATCCTCAAGATCGACCGCATGCCCAATCATAAAACGGATATCAATAACAACGGGCCTTTCTCAACCGATATGATCGGCATGAACTATAAGTATCCCGAAAGCAATTATGAAA
>CBIHPC010000142.1:0-15557 GCA_966211305.1 uncultured Niastella sp. | reverse complement strand
TATTGTCCATATCGAGCTCAAAATAGATCTCATCGGCATACCTGATGGCCAGTTTAAGGCTATCGCTAACCGTGGCATCTTCGGCGCACAACACATGCATGGTGCCGAACAAATAGCACGACCGGGAAAGGCCATTTCCGCTTATTTTCCATAATAAAGTGTTATCTAACTGGTTATAAGCCGTTCCCTGCGCAGGGGCCATGTTCTTTTTCCCTGGTTTGGCAGGCTGCTGCCCAAACCCGGCCATTGCCAGCGCTATATAGAAAATCAACATACTTGCTTTTTTCGATGACATATTTGCTTGCTTTTACCCTGTCTGGTGAATATGGTTCTCTTTTTTTATTATACTTGCATAAATTAACTAAACCCGTATGAAAAACAGCCAACCCCTATTATCTGAGCATCTCCTCTCTAATTTCTTATGTAAGGTTGCCGGCTACGTTCATTGAAAGGAAAAACCGCGATACGTAGCTTTGAAAAGATACCGGGAGGCAGCATATCCCAAAGTACATCAACAAAGCTAATCCGGCTTGGTTGATATTGAAAAATAAATTTACAAAATCAGGGAAAGGGAATAAACGAGTCAGACAACGAAAGGCTTAACGCTTAAGGCTTAACGCATAACGCATTTTCCCGCAAAGGAAACCGTTCGAATAAAATCAGACAGTTCGGCATTCGGGCAGGCGTTCGGCGTTTCGCGTTCGGCGTTCAGCATATTTTTTTAACCAATTATTGCTTAATGCACCTGTATTTGAAACGCCTGGTTAGTAGCTGTATGTGCCTGGCTATACTGGAACTGTGTGCGGCGCAAACTACCCTGCCCGCTTTTGGCGAGATCACCGCCGATGAACAATCCCTTACCGAATGTTCCTTCGATAAGGAAGCCGATGCCGTTGTCATACTCGATGAAGCGTCGGCCGACCATAACGATCAATACAATCTTATTGTTAACCGCCGTACGAGGCTGAAGGTGCTGAAACCGAAAGGGAACCGCCATGGCGATATTTCCATCCGCTACCTGAGCAAGGACAATATCGAATACATCAGCGATATTGAAGCCTATACCTGGAATTACCGCAGCGGTAGCGGGCCTGAAATAAAAAAAGTTACGCCAAATTCCATCTACCGCCAAAAAGTAAACGACAGGGTATCTGTTGTACGTATTGCCATGCCCGATGTACAGGTGGGCAGCATCATAGAATATAAATACACCACCACCTCAAAAAGTTATGCGTATCTCGATGACTGGTACTTCCAGACCGAGCTGCCTGTAATGCACAGCCGTTTCTCGATGGTGGTAATGCCCAACTACGAGTTTGCCTACCGGGTATTCAAAAGCGAACTGTTGCCCATTGCCATAAAAAAGGAAAAAAATTCGGGCCGCATTTATTTCGGGATGGACAGCATCGCCGGTTTACGCGATGAACCCTTTATGGATGCGGAAAAAGACTACCTGCAGCATGTGGAGTTTCAGCTCTCGGGTTACCAGGGCACATTTGGCGGCACTACCAAATACATGACCACCTGGGCCGAGCTAACGCGTGAACTGATGTCGAACCCCGGCTTTGGTGTACAGTTGAACAAGAATATACCTGTTGGCGACGAGTGGATGAACAGGTTGAAAGCAATTCCTTCGCCCTATGAAAAAATGTCGTCTATCTACAACTTCGTTTATAAAAATTATACATGGAACGGCCTCGGCGGCATCGCCTCTTCAAGCGGGGTAAAAGATACCTGGGAAAAAAGAAAAGGCAGCAGCAGCGACATCAACCTGATGCTTATTAACCTGCTGCAGAAAGCCAAACTTGAAGTGTATCCCCTGCTGGTAAGCGAACGCGGTCATGGCAAAGTGAACCCCGAATACCCGTTCGTTGATCAGTTCAATAAAGTACTGGCGTATGTACTTATCGGCGATCAGAAATACGTACTCGACGCAGCAGGCGCCTGGACCCCGCCATTTATGATCCCGTTCTCCGTGATCAATACAAAAGCATTTATTGTAAACCGTAAGAAAGGCGGCATCATAACCCTCACCGAAAACGATAAAAAAGACCGGAACCTGGTGACTATTTTTGCCACCGTAGACGAAAACGGGCAAATGAAAGGTTCGGCAACCATCGAGAGCTACGAGTATGCCCGCCTCAACCGGCTGCGCGCCTGGCAACGCGATAAAGACCGCTTCAAAGAGAACTTTTATACATCTTACCAGGCCGGGTTAACAATAGACAGCCTGAACTGGAAGAACATGGATAACGACTCCCTGCCTGCGGTTCAGGAGTTCGGGTTTACCATTCCGCCAACAGCCAGCGGCGATTACAAACTCATCAATTTGAACCTGTTCAGCGGTATTGCAAAAAACCCTTTCATTTCGAATATCAGGTTCACCAACATCGATTATGGGTGTTTGCAGTCATATACCATTGTTGAGAACATTGAACTGCCTGCCTCGCTGAAGGTGGAGAACCTGCCCAGGAATGTGCGCATGATCATGCCAGACACCAGCATCACGATGAGCCGGCTATTACAGGTAAATAGCAATATACTGCAGGTAAAATATACTATAACCACCACGCGCAGCGTATTTACTGCCGACGAATATGAATACGTAAAGAACTTCTACAAAAAAATGTCCGAGATCATGAATGAGCAGGTGGTATTGAGGAAGAATTAGCTAGTGTGCTAATATGCTAATGTGCTGATACTTGCCCGTCCGTAGCCTTGGCGAAGGCGGAAAAGGCGCCGCCTTCGGCGGCAATAAAACCAGGGGTTTAATAAGGGATCAAAAGTGAATGGGCAGCGCTTACGCAAAACGAAAGCATTTGCCGGGCGAACTATTGTCAATTGATGAATACTGCGGAATGCGGGGCCCAATCGTGCGCCTCGAATATGAAACTTTTCACGTTTCACGTTTGCGTTTCACGATTGCCGATTCACGATTCGAAAAATTAAACCATAATAAACCGATATGTTCAAGTCTCTGTTCCTGGTTATTTGCCTGACCACCTCGCTATCACTGCTTGCCCAGAAAGGCAGCGATGTTCCCGGCTTTGGAAAAATTGACAAAGCCGACCTGGAAATGAAAACCTGCGATTTTGATGAAAAAGCCGAAGCCGTTGTGCTTTTCGATGTAGGCGAACTGTATTTCGATCTGTCGTCCATGTCGGGCAGCATGCAGCTAGAACGCCATGTGCGCATCAAGATCCTGAAAGATAAAGGAAAGAACCAGGCCGACATTCATCTGCCCTATGTGAGCTACCGCAACATAGAGCACATAAAAAACCTTACCGCCCAAACCTATAACCTCGATGCCGCTGGTAATATCGTTACCACCAGGGTGGAAAAAAGCCTTATTTACGAAAAACCCATCGATAAATACCGCAAAGAACAGGTGTTCACCTTCCCCGATGTGCAGGCAGGCAGCATTATAGAATACAAGTGGTCGCAGATATGGAGCAGCTTTGCGCTGGAAAACTGGTATTTTCAACGAAGCATACCGGTAAAATACAGCCGCTACCGTACCAATTTCCCCAACGAGATAGAAATATACGCCTCCCCGTTTTGCGTACTTCCGTATGAAAGCAAACAGGATACGAAGGGCACGCGCATCATACAGCATTATTCCATGAAGAATATTCCGGCCCTGCGCGACGAACCCTATATCAGTTGCGATAAAGATTACCTGCAACGGATCGAGCTCAGGTTACAGGCCATCAAATGGCCTACCTACCGCGAAAACCTGGTGAAAACATGGCCGCAGCAGATCAAAGGCCTCATGGAAGATGAAGACTTTGGCATACAGCTCAAAAGAAATATTCCCCGCACCGCCGACCTCGAAGCGCAGTTAAAAAATCTTACCGATCCCTATCGCAAAATGGTTGCCATTCATGAATATGTTCGCAGGAATATGGAATGGAACGGGTTGAGCAACATCTGGGCCCTGAACGGCGTACGAGCCGCCTGGAAAGATAAAAAAGGCACCAGCGGCGAGATCAACCTGATACTGGTGAACCTGCTTAAAGACGCCAACCTGAAAGCGCACGCCATACTGGTAAGCACCCGCGACCACGGAGTCGTAACGAGCTCCCTTGCCGATGTGCGGCAGTTCGATAAAGTAATGGCCTATGTAGAGATCGGCAAACAGGTATATGTGCTTGACGCTACCGAAAAGAATACCCCTTCGCATTTGATACCCATGGATGTAATGTTCTCGGAAGGACTGGTGATTGAAAAACCCGAAACCTTCGAATGGGGCTGGCGGCCGTTGTGGAATGAAAATACAATGCTTAAGAACACCGTAATTGTACAGGCGAATATCGACGAGAGCGGCGTAATGACTGGCAGAGCTTCGATGTTCAGCTATGATTACGACCGGGTACAACGCGTTACGGATGCAAAAAAAGACCAATCGAAATTCCTCGAAAAATACTTTCATGGCGGCAATCAGAACGTAAAGGTCGACAGCCTCGTATTGGAAAACCTCGAGGATGATACCCTGCCCCTCATCCAGAAAATACAGTTCAATATGCCGGTGAGCGCCTCAGGTGATTATAAGTACTTTTCAACCAACCTTTTCACCCGGCTCGAGAAAAACCCGTTTGTGGCCGATTCCCGTTTTTCCGACATTTTCTTCGGCGTGAACCAGTCATATAACCTGGTGGCCAACATAACCATTCCTGAAGGATACGCGTTTGAAGCCCTGCCCAAGAGCATGCGAATGATTATGCCCGATACCAGTATTGCCATTACCCGGCGGCTGGTGGCAGAAAACAACCAGTTGGCGGTAAGGGTAAACCTGGAATTTAAAAAACCGTTCTTTACCGTTCAGGAATACCCGGATTTTAAGGAATTTTACAAACAACTCTTTGCCGTGTTGAGCGAGCAGATCGCCATTAAAAAACGCTAAATGCGGAACGCCAAACGCTCAACGCGGAACGCAGAATGTGAAACGCGGAAGACGCGTTAACCCCTAAAAGTATATTATGAAAAAGTGCTTATTAATAATATTCACCCTATGTGCGTCCCTGGGCCTGCAGGCCCAGGTGACCACATTGTACGCACTGTCGTCGATGCCCGACATAGTGAAGAAAGACGCCGATGTGATCAAACGTTATGAGAATATTGCGTTTGAAGTAAAGGATATCGACCGGTCGTCGATCACCGTGCACCAGATCGTTACGGTAATGAACGAAAAGGGCAAATCCGCCCTTCAGTTTTCGGAGTATACGACCAAATTCAGGGTACTGGAAGACGCCGAAGTAAAAGTGTTCGACGCCCTGGGCCGCCAGATCAGCAAATACAAACAAAAGGATATGACCACCCAGGCCAGTTTCAGCAACCTGGTTGACGATATAAAGTACACCTATGTTAATTTTCCGGCGGCAGCCTACCCTGTTACTTTCGAACTGAAATACACCATCAGGTTAAAAGGTAACCTCATATTCCCCAGCTACGACATTCAGGAAGGGAACCAGAGCGTGGAATCATCGGTGTTCACCGCAAAGGTGCCCAAAGACCTCGATCTTCGCTTTAAAGAAAAGAATATTACCCTAAAGCCCGAAACCACGGAGGAAGGCGATTATAAAACCTACCGCTGGACCGTCAGGAACCTGCCGGCGGTAAAACGCGAAGCCGGTGCGGTAAGTCCATACCCGTATGTTATGCTGGCGCCAAACCAGTTTAAGTACGATAATTTTGAAGGTAACCTCGGCACCTGGAAAGATTATGGTTCATGGGTTGCCAGCCTGTACAAAGGGCTCGACAAATTGCCGCCCGATCGCGTGGCATTCTTTCAGGATCTCGTAAAGGATATTCCCGACGACCACGGCAAGATCAAAAAACTGTATGAATACCTGCAGCAGAATTTCCGCTATGTAAGTATTCAACTGGGCATCGGCGGTTTCAGGCCTTTTTCAGCCGAGTTCACCGATAAAAAGAAATACGGCGATTGTAAGGCGCTCAGCAATTGTATGAAGGCCATGCTGTCGGCCGTAGGCATCAACAGTTACAATGCCATTATCAATGCAGGGAAGAACGCCCTCGCCATGGATGACGATTTTCCCGCACAGCTTTGCAACCACGTTATCTTATGTGTACCGCTTCAAAAAGATACGGTATGGCTTGAATGTACCAGTAATACCAATGACTTCAATGTACTTGGGCCTTTAACCGAAAACCGGAACGCATTGCTGATTACCGAAAAAGGCGGCGTGCTGGTGGCTACCCCAACAAGCACCAGCGCTGAAAATACCTTCCGGGCACATACAGTTATAACGCTGCAGGATGACGGCTCCGGCTCTACCCTTACCACATTTAAAACAACCGGTGAGTACAAGGAAGAAATGCAGTATATCGTTGAAGAGAAACGAGACGATCAAAAAGAATACCTGGTGCACCGCCTGCATTTTAAACAACCCGATGATTTTGCATTTAAGCTGAAGGAAGGCGCCGGCCGTTACACCACCACACTTGAAATGACGTTCGAAAAGATCCATGAATTCAATGCCGGAAATAAATTCTTTATCAGCCCGCGCATTTATAAATTATGGACTTCCGTTCTGCCAAAAGCAGAGGAGCGTAAACAGGATTTCTATTTCAGCTTTCCGCTCGAAAAAAGCGATACGACCGTATTTAAACTGCCGGCCGGTTTTGCCGTTGAAGCCTTGCCGAAAGTAAAAGAGCTTTCGAACAACTATGCCGCCTACAGCACCAGATACTGGTATAATGAAACGGAAAAAGCCGTATACACCACTGCCACCCTGGTGCTGAAAAAACACAAGATAGAAGCGGCCGGTTATCCTGAGATCAAAAAATTATTCGATGAAATTATAATGGACGATACCCAACGGATCGTATTAAAGAAAGACTGATCGCTACTGAACAAAATGCGACAGGATGATCCCCGTTGCCACCGCGGCATTCAACGATTCGGCCTCGCCGTAACGCGGAATGGTGATACGGTTACTGCACCGGGCCAGGATGGCATCGCTGATGCCCTTCGATTCATTACCAATAATAATTATACCTTCTTTAACCGGCGACAACTTACGCAGATCGGTTCCATCGAGCACGGCTGCGTAAGTTGGCAACCCCGGCTCTTTATCGAGCCACGGGGTTAACGGCCCATACGCTACCTGCACCCGGGCAATACTGCCCATAGTGGCCTGCACCACCTTCGGGTTCCAGGCATCGGCACAATCGGTACTGCAAAAGATCTGTTTAATGCCAAACCAGTCGGCACAGCGGATAATAGTACCCAAATTCCCCGGGTCCTGAACGGTGTCGAGCATCAGCGAAATGTTATTTCGTAAAGGTGTGTTTGCCGAAAAATCGGGTTTTTTAAAAATTCCCAATACCTGGTTAGGCGTTTGCAACAGGGATATGCGCTCCAGTTCCGACTGGCTTATTTCCGTTATTTCAGCGTTCAGCGACTTACCCCGCCCCGCTATCCATTCCTTTACCGCATACAGCTGCTGCAACGGTAAACGGGCACTTAATAATTCGTTAATTAGCTTTGGACCCTCGGCCACAAACACCCCTTCACTATCTCGCAATTTTTTGTGGCTTAAACTTTGAATATATTTGACCTGTGATTTAATCAACATTGCATTCCGTTTAAACAAAATATGTTGTCATTAGCCCGGCAAGTTACAGTATTTAGATTGGTTCAATTGATAGCTTACTGCGCTTTCGTTGCGGCGTCAATAACTTCCTGCACGGTCCCTAGAAAAATGCAACCTGGTAAACCGTTTGTATACAAGACCACGATAGATATAAAGGGAGATGTGCCCGACAAGCTTCAGTTGCAGGAAAGATTGCAAAACCAGCTCGACGATAGTCTGAAAACCCGCGTCATTACCTATGCCGGTGTTGTAAGGGTGTTGTATAAACCGCCGGTTTTCGATTCGGTCAATATCGGCAGGTCGGAAATATTCATGACCAGCCTGCTGCATTCCCTGGGTTACTTTCATCCTGAAATAACCGATACCTTCCAAATAACTACCGTTAATAAGAGAAAAGGAAAACAGGAACGCGTTCAAATCCATTTTAATGTAACGCCGGGTAAGGTACTTCGGCTCGACTCCATCGGGTATGCCTTCCGCGACCCCGAACTGCAACGGCTGGCAACCCGGCAGGAGGACAGATCGGCGCTAAAAAAAGGAGCAGCTTACTCCCTCCAAAAAATTTCGGATGAACTCGACAGGTTGCTGGTTGTTTTCCGCAATAACGGGTATTTCAAACTCAATAAAGAAGATATCTATGCAGAAGTAGATACGGTGGTGGCGGCCCTTATCGACCCTACCCTCGACCCCTTCGAACAGTTCAGGTTGCTCGATTCGCTTCGCAAAAAAAGAGAGAACCCAACCATCAATGTTGTATTTAAACAACACCCGGTAAAGGACAGCAGCCGGTTAAAAAAATACTATATCGGCAAAGTGCAGGTATACCCCGACGCCAGTTACGAAGAATTCGATTCAACCATTCATGATACCGCCCATATCAAAGGGTATGAGATCATTTACAATTCGCGCCGTTTTAAACTGCCCTTTATTGCCAATAATGTTGCTTTGCGCCCGGGTGCGCTGTATAACCAGCGGCGCTATTACCGCACCAGTAATATCTTTACCAGCCTTGGCGCCTGGCAGAACGTAGATATTGAAATGCGTGAACGGGAAGACAGCACCATGCCCGTGCTGGATGCGCGGATCCGGCTGTACCCGAACCCGAAACAGAACCTGAACATAGCGTTTGAGACCAGCCGCAACGTAAGCGATATCCTAGCTACCGGCCAGTTATTCGGTATCGGTTTGAACGGGCGTTTATTGAACCGGAACGCCTACCGCGAAGCCATTCAAACGGTTACCAGTGCGCGGTTTGGTATTGAACTGGGAACAAACATCATTCAAACCCTGCAGGCCAACGTGGCGCATACCATCAACTTCCCGAAATTCATTTCGCCCATCAGAATAAAGACCGACAGCCTCATTGCGCCCCGCACCCTGCTCAACCTGAACGCATCCTATACCGATAGGCTGCTGTTGTTCAAATCACGCTCCTTCAATACCTCCTGGGGATACGAGTGGGTAAAAGGCCGCCGCCGGGAAGACCTGGACCAGGTTGGACAAAGATGGCGGAAGACCTGGCAGTATATTCCTTTGAACTACGAATACACCGATGTAATAAAGACCGACAGCCTGCGCAAACTCGAGGACAGGATCAGTTCCTACAAATTTGCCTTCAACAACGGACTGATCATAAGCCAGGTGCTCAGCCTGTCGACCGGGGTTGAAAAGGATAATAAACTGACCCTTTTACGGGGCCGGGTAGAAGAAAGCGGCGCCCTGTTCGGCTTAATAAAAAGGCTCGACCTGGGCTCACTGGCCCGTTTTGTAAAGATCGACGGAGAGTTTAAACATTATATCGACCATCCGCATTCATCCTGGGCATTCCGCGCTTTTGCCGGTTACGGTTTGGTATATGGTAAAAAAGATACCGCAGGGCATATCGTAAACGAGAACAACCTGCCCTTTTTCAAAGCATTTTTCGCCGGTGGCCCGTACAGCATGCGCGCCTGGCCCATCAGGCGGTTAGGCCCCGGTTCATCGAACCTGTACGACAAACCCGATACCAGCGGCATCGAGCGTTTCGGTAATATGCAAATTGAGCTGAATGCGGAATACCGTTTCAATATCACTACCATTGCCGGTATTAAAGTGAACAGCGCCCTGTTCGTGGATATCGGGAATATCTGGAGCACGGAGTTTGACCCCAAAACAAATCAAAAGGTTCCGGAAGCCTCTTTTAAATTCAGCCGCCTGTATAAAGACCTCGCGATTGGCGCAGGCAGCAGTTTGCGGTTCGATTTTGATTTCTTCCTCATCCGGCTCGACTGGGCCTACCGGCTAAAGGACCCTTTGTACGCCCATGAGAACGATGGGTGGTTCAATGATATAAGAATACTGAACGGGCAGTTTCAGTTGGGGATAGGGTATCCGTTTTAATTAGCTAATTCGATAATTTGATAATGAATACAGCCTGGTGAATGCTTCGCAAGAGGCAACCTGAATGCTGGCGCAAGGGGCCCACGCACTGTTGGAGACCGACGGAAAATAATACTACTGCACCTGAAGCATTAGCACATTAGCAAATTATCGAATTATCACATTAGCTTTTATCCATTCCATTGCCTGGTCCATCGTCATCGATTTATCTAAGGTGAATTCGCCAATTCTTGTGCGGCAGAGGCTGCTGAGATAGGCGCCGCAACCGGCTGCCTGGCCTACATCATTGGCAAGGCTGCGGATATACGTTCCGGTAGAGCACACCACCCTGAAATGCACAACGGGCAATTCTATCTTTGTAAACTCAAATTCTTTGATCACTATTTTGCGGGGTTCCAGTTCGATGGTCTGGCCCTTACGCGCCAGTTCATATACCCGCACTCCATCTTTTTTAATGGCCGAATGCATGGGCGGAACCTGCAACAGATCGCCGGTAAATTGTTGGGCAATGACGGCCAGTTGTTCAGGTGTAACGGAACTATAATCCTTAAAACCGGTGGGTTCGCTTTCCAGGTCGTAGGTTGGTGTGGTTGCGCCAAAGGTGAACGTACCGGTATACTCCTTTTCCCGGGCCATGTATTCATTGATGCGTTTGGTAAATTTACCCGTACACAGGATCAATAACCCGGTAGCCAGCGGATCGAGGGTACCGGCATGCCCCACTTTTTTTATTTTGATCGTATTACGGATCTTTCGGACAACATCAAAGGATGTCCACTCAAGTGGTTTATTGATCAATAAAACCTGTCCTTCTTCAAAGGTATTTTTGGGCGCCTCTTGCATTTGGGTGCGAAGCTAATAAAAATGATCGGTTCCATCAGGTTGCCCCGTAACAGATCAACCTGTTTTATTAAAACATACACCTAAATCGCCTGCCTTGCCTTCAGCTCCAGGTATTTGTTCACGGTATTTACCGTTAAATGCTGCGGTGCGGTAAGAATGGTGAATATGCCGTGCTGCTGCAATTCTTTTACGATCAGCCGCTTTTCGTAAACAAACTTCTCGGCAATGGTTTTGGTGTAAACCGTTTCTATATCGTTCGCCGGCTGATCGGTCAACTGGCGCAGTTCGGTATTCTCGAAAAATACAACCAGCACCAGGTGATTGCGGGCAATATGCCTGATATATGGCAGCTGCCGTTGCAAACCCGATAACGATTCGAAATTGGTAAATAATACGATGAGGCTGCGTTGTGAAATGCGGGTACGCACATGCGCATACAGCTTTTCAAAATCGCTTTCGAGGAATTTTGTTTGCTGGTTGTACAGGGTTTCAAGAATGCTGCCCATTTGGGAAGCCTTGCGGTCGGCCGGTAAAAAGTTACTGATGTTCTCGGCAAAAGTTACCAGTCCGGCCTTATCCTGTTTTATAAGCGCCACCCGCGACAGGATCAGTGTGGCGTTGATGGCATAATCGAGCAGGGTCATGCCTTCGAAAGGCATTTTCATTACGCGGCCTTTATCGATGATACAATACACCTGCTGGCTGCGTTCATCGGTGTAATTGTTCACCATCAGTTGTCCGCCTTTGCGGGCGGTGGCTTTCCAGTTGATACTGCGAATATCATCGCCGGTCACGTATTCCTTGATCTGTTCAAACTCGAGGCTATGGCCTATTTTCCTGATCTTGCGACTGCCGGCTTCGGCCAGGTTGTTTGAATAAGCCAGGAGCTCAAACTGGCGCAACGCGAGGTAGGACGGCAATACTTTTACCATTTGTTCCCCTTCGCGCTTTAAACGGCGCACCACCAGTTGCAACGGGCTTTTTACAAATACGTTGGTATCGTTAAAAATGTATTCGCCGCGCTCTGTTGGGCGCAGGTTATAGGCTATGTTTTGCGTTTCCCCGCTGTTCAGCGTGGCTTCTACAGAAAAATCACGTTGCTGGAACTGCACCGGAATTTCGTCGATCACTTTCAGCGTAATGCGAAAATGGAACCGGTTGGTTATGGCCAGTTGCACTTTGTTGATATCGCCATTGCTGAACTTCTCGCTTACCATACGTTCGATCTTCAGGCCCTCCTTCTTTATGAACAGCAGGCAATAATCGAGCAGCACCATGGCCAGTACAAACCACAGGCCTATTTGTGCCACCGGGAAAAGCACCGGCCAGTTGTACGACAATACATACAATAAAATAACCGCTACGAACGCCCAGTAGAAATGGCGGCCGAAGAAGAGAGGTAATATGAATCTTTTGTAAAAGGTCATGCTTTAGTGAATAAAGGATGTGCACGGCACTATTAAACGGTTTGTGGTTTGTGGTTCTTTAATCTCAGGCTGTCCGATAATTTTCGGGCAGCATTAATTGCGGCAGCAACAACAAACCACAAACTACAAACAACAAACATTTACCTTGGAACCTCTATGGTAGAAATGATCTGCTGTATCACATCATCAGTTGACGCCCCTTCCATTTCTTTATCCGGCGTTAATACGATACGGTGACGCAATACCGGCGGAATAACATAAATGATATCATCGGGCGTTACGAAATCGCGGCCGCGCATGGCCGCCAGCGCTTTTGCGCCGTTCAGAATACCTATCGATGCCCGGGGCGATGCGCCCAGGTAAATTGATTTATGATTGCGGGTATTGGCCACAATATTGGTAATAAAACTGATCAGTTTTTCTTCCACATGTATGGTGCGTACCTGTTTGCGTAACTCCTGGATCTGAGTGGCGGTCAACGCGGCCTGTACCTGGTTTACCATATCGCCGAGGTGCTGCTGGTGATGCTGCAACACCACCCTGAACTCCTGTTCGGCCGTAGGATACGAAACGTTTATTTTGAACAGGAAACGATCGAGCTGCGCTTCGGGTAAATGGTAAGTTCCCTCCTGCTCTATGGGGTTTTGCGTGGCCACCACCATAAACGGGGTCGATAACTGGTATGAATGACCGTCAACCGTGATCTGCCGCTCTTCCATAACCTCGAACAGGGCAGCCTGCGTTTTGGCCGGGGCGCGGTTGATCTCATCTATCAACACGATATTGCTGAAGATGGGGCCTTTATTGAATTGAAAAGAAGAATCTTTGGGATTGAAAACAGACGTACCAATTACGTCACTGGGCATCAGATCGGGGGTGAACTGGATACGTGAAAAACCAACCGAAATGCTTTTGCTCAGCAATTTGGCAGTAAGGGTTTTGGCTACGCCGGGCACCCCTTCAATGAGAACATGCCCGTCGGCCAGTACAGCCGCCAGCAACAGTTCAACCATTTGTTCCTGCCCAACGATCACTTTACCTATCTCTGTTTTTAAGGTATGTACCGATTGTTGCAGTGTGCTGAGATCGGTTCTGACATCGAAAAAGTTTTCCATGTATTATACGTGTTTATAAAAATGCTCCAATTTACGATTTAGTTCAAGTAACCCTTCGTCGGTTACGGAGGGCTCGTCCTGTAACATGTTCATGAAATATAACAGGTCCTTCAATTGACCGGCATCATACCCGGTTTTCCAGGCCAGTCTTTTTTCGAATTCAGGATCGGTAAGTGAAGTACGGATGCTGTACCTGCTGCGCACATAATCCTGAAAATGCGCGGCCATTTTCCAGGCCAGGTTCTTATTATCGCGCCGCTGAAAATACAACCGGCCTATTGTCTTTACAAAATCAACCGATGCGTTCTTCAACGGTTGTATAACCGGTATTGCCCGTTGTTTGCGTTTGCTTTCAAACAGGTAAATGATCAGCATCAGCAACAGCAGCAACCACATGGCCTGCGCCAGTGCGGGTTGTTTGCTCAGCCAGCTTCCTGCGCCAAACAATCCTTTTCCCTTTTTATTCGAACCGCCATCACTGCTGCCGCCTTTGTGATAGCGGAAGTAATCGTCCCACCGCACCACTTCACTGTTCTTCGGCAGGTAAGAAAGTACGTTATCGTAGTACGCTTTGTTATTCTTATGCAGTAAAAAGAAATTGGTAAAAGCCGCCGGCGCCAGGTGTATGTACAGCGAACCGCCGCCTTCATAATTGAACTGCACAAAATTCGGCCGCCCGTATTTATCTTTTCCCAATACGGTGGTAAACGAGGAATCTATCGATACAAAATAGTTATCCAGCGCCTTACCGGGATACGTGTACGATAGGGAATCCCTGCTGCCGGGGTTTATTACACTCACCGTAAGCGAATCATCGGTATTGAAAGAACTGGAATAATAAGCCGTTTTCAGGTGCAGGCTATCGAGCAGCGTTTCATGAATGCGCAGGCCTGAAATAAACACATGCTGCCCCCTCGATACCATGCCCAATAAAGCTGCGGCTTCATTTTCATCGGGAATGATATCTGTGGCAATAATGATATAGGTGGTTTTGCTGTCTTCCGCGCTTACGTCCTCATGATCCTCCTTTAAGTTCCTTACCGTATAGGATTTATACCTGTCGGGCGAATTTTTATTGATGACCACCGTTGCCTCAGGAAACATATGCGACAGGTTCTCATAGGCAACATAAGTGCCATAGGGAATTTTATCACTCCGCCACAACGTTACCCGTTTGTTCAAACGTTTTGAATTACAACCGGCCAGTAAACCGGTGAACGCCACCAGCCAGATCAGAAATCGATATCGTATTATTGGTTTCAAGAATTCACTGCATTGTAAAAGTGGCTGAAATTTTTTTGTACCAGGTCGAACTGCTCATCGGTTATCGCAAACTCGCCATACCACACATAATCGTACACCCGGGTAAGAAAACTGAATTCGCCGGCCAGCTTGCGGCCGCTCATTTGGGTAACATATTCATGGTTGGTGCCATCGGCATGATAGCTGATCCATTGTTTATCGTTCAGTTGGTGCAGGGCTTTCAGGTACATATACCGCACCGCAAGGCGATGCTCTTTAGCTGCAATGGTTTGTTTTATCTTCTCATCGAGATCGATATCGGCTATATCTGTGTCTTCTTCTTCCCCCCGGGCCAGCCTGGCTTTTCTGTATGAACTGAAAAGGTACAGCTTGTTCACTACGACAATACGGTATATGACAAATACAAAAAATGCGATCAGCAATCCATAGGTGAACCGTCTGATGGTTGTTACCGAAAAAAAGTCATAGAAATAATCCCAGAACCCCTTTCTGTTTGGCCGGGCCTTTATTTTGGGTTCGCGCTCCCACGATCTGGGATCGTTGGCATATGCAAAATCCTTTTGCTTTTGCATGCTGCGGATGGCAGAGTCGGGCACCTGTCTGAACCCGGGTTGCTGTTCCGGCAGCGTACCGATCCTCATTCCATTTTCGTCATTGAACTCAACCGGCGGCGCAATCACCGTATCTGCCATTACTTCTTCGTCCTGTGCACGAACGGGAGCGATGCAGGAAAGCAACGCGGCCAGGCACAGTACGAACCTGAGGGTTTTTACAGTGGGAAGCGGTAACCGGTATGAAACAAAATAGTTCATCGATCGGGCAAATAGTTTATTCAATGGCTTTTTCGGCTTTTGTCCGGCGTTGTACCTGTATGGGATACCATACAAAATACCAGATGATAAAAATAAATG
>CBIHPC010000141.1:0-15588 GCA_966211305.1 uncultured Niastella sp. | reverse complement strand
TGCGCAATGGCCGGCGCCCAGGCCCGTTCCTTCGCCCACGTGAGATCTTTGGGCAGATCGAGAATGACTTTTTCATTTTTCCAGTGCACCAGGTCTGGGGACGACCAGCAGGTGAAGTTGGTCGATTTCCATCCTTCGGTGCCGTCAGTAGTGGGATAGAGATAAAACTTTTTACCGAATACTGCAATATGCGGGTCGGCGTATACGCCCGGCAAAACAGCCGATGGTGCGTGGGTTGTATC
This sequence comes from uncultured Niastella sp., assembly GCA_966211305.1. Lineage (GTDB taxonomy): Bacteria > Bacteroidota > Bacteroidia > Chitinophagales > Chitinophagaceae > Niastella. Next base: position 15,346 of record CBIHPC010000141.1, on the reverse strand, counting down.
GGTTTGCGTGAAGGAACCCGGGCTTGCGGGTCCCTGTGTCACTGAAACAGTAGTTAACAAAAACGGGATCAATAAGGAATAGAATACAATTTTCATTTGGCAATAAGTCGTTATTAATGTCAAATTAACGCTTTATTTCAATATTCACATAAAAATTCGGATAATAATCGTGATACCGGCTACTTTAATAAAACATTCACAGGCTGGCTATTTGCAAACTGCTCAATAAAACGATTTTACTGTCTTTTAACTTCCATCGATGGGCCACCGGAGCTTCAAAATATTTTCCTGTCACAAAATGGTAAGGCGCTTCAATAATTCAAGGTAGAATATTCCAATCCTAATGCCCGCATTGGCCAGGACCAATCAAACCTGAGTCCTATACAATGCGATAGCGCCATGAAGACCGGGCCTACCCTTCCTTTTTTCTTTAATATTTAACAACCTGGCCTTTTGCATACACCAGCCCGGTATAATGTAGATTTTTGCAACGGGTATTTGTTGTAAATTAAAATGATAAAGTGAAAAAGACATATGTTTCGGGGATGGGGATTGAATTCGAACAAAAAGTAATCCTGCCGGCAATAGCCTCCATCAAAAGACTTCTATTTAATGATAGTTCGTCACCGTTATCACTAACTTGTATGCAAAGCTAATGGCCCTGTTATGACACATGCATGCTTAGCCTATGCGAAAGCTACCAGCGCTACCTGTGATAACCATGTTTTTTTGTTAAGTAGTTTAAAAATAATAGTTTGTAACTATTGTTTTCTGCTAAAAAGTAGCGTATAATAGCGGAAATATTATGTTGGAAGAAAATGCTAAAAATCATCCGTTTCATGATAATTGGACTAAACTCAAAATGAAACAGCGCAAGAACTAAATTTACTTCCGCTGTTATAAAAGATTTTCCAAATATGAGGCATGGCATTCCAAATGAAATTATATAACAATGGGAATCAACCATCCCTGCAAACGAATAACGCCGGGCAACAGAATAAACAATAAAACTTTTGGATCATCTGTCCCGAGCACCAGGCAAACGGAACAAAGAATACCGCTACATCACACATGCTTCAACGTTGGTAGCAATATAATAACAACACCCTAAATATTTATGGATTCTACAAACAACAAAATTTTATTACCAGAGTTTGAAAGTATCAAAGACGACAAAGAGGAAATTCTTTGGACAGGAAAGCCGAAATTCATTCCTTTTATTTTTACAGGCCTTTTGGGTGGACTTGCGACTCTTGCATTTGCCGCAATTTGGTTATTGACAGCAAAAAATTGGGGTACAAACAGCGACAATAATTCTTCATCTTATTTCTGGTTATTCGGACTTATTCCTTTAATTGTAGGGGCTTTTACCTTTTTGAAAAAAATATTTTCATTTCCTAATACAGTTTATTCCTATTCAGACAAAAGAGTAATGATGCGTACAGGTTTTATTGGGACAGACTTTAAGGCAATAGACTACGATAAAATATCTGATATAGAAGTTACTGTAAGTGTTGTTGAAAAAATGTATAATGTTGGGACTATAAGGTTTTTTAGCGGCAGGACACAAACAGATGAAGGAAACACCACAAAACTGTATGACAGTTGGAGTGCAATTGAAAACCCTTACGAAGTTTTCAAAATGGTAAAGCAAACATCCGTAAACGTAAAAACAGACTTTAATTATCCTAATGCCTTAAGACCAGAGACTAATCCAGGTTATAACACAAAGTATGACCCGAAATAATAACTTCACGTTATAAGATACCATGAGTCAAATTGAATCTATGCAATCACAGATGATATTTCCTAAATAAATAAATGATTTACTTATTTGGGTGAGGGAAACTACAGAATCTGCCTGGAGCCAAACCACCCCTGACAACTATCTTTATAAAGCCAAATGGCTTCCACTTAGTGAACAAGAGATTATTGACCTTGAACAAAAATATTTAATAAGTTTGGACCAGATAAATTTTATCTGATTTGAAGCAAATCTCATTACAAACGCATTGCCTTGTATTAAAAACAATAGAGGCCGTATCTTATAAGAAGGCGGCCTCTTTCATTTGTTTTATTTTAATATCGATCCCCGCCCGATTTACGACAAGTGAGTACAGCTCTTACAAAAGAGATATTGTACTCTCCGGTCGACAGGTCGGTAGCTTTGCACATACACATACCAATTTTCGAAGCGTTGGGAATGCTGTAGCAGGCGTCGGGAATAGGCCATGGGCATGGCGTAGGAATGCTGCCGTTTGTACTGCCAGGCACAGCTGAAAGCCTGATCTCATGACCATGTTCATCGGTGAATATTACATCAGTGAAACTGTCGCCACGTTTAAGAAATTGAAAGCTGCTGCTGCCATCTGGTGTACGTACCGTGTTTTTTCCTTCAACCAGTTTAAGCGAGGGTATTACTGTTACCGCTTCTTCTCTTGTTTGAGCCGATAAATTGCAGATGCCTGCTACCATTAACAGCGAAAGAATGAATGTTACCTTTTTCATACGTTGATCTTTTGGTTAATTGTGTTTGATTACCACACAAAGATGGCGAACGAAAGAAGGCAAAAGATTGCTGGATTAACGGATAGGTCGTTTGAGTTAATGAATTATCGGTTATAGTATATAGGTTTTATCGGGTAATGGACATAGTACAAATACATGCTATAGGCAGATTACCTGCAGGCGCTTATGATCAACACTGAAGAAACAATAGCCGGTATTGAAGAAACCCGGTCATTGCTGTTAACCTGGGAAGCAGAAATGGAGATCAAAGAAGAACAGGAATTATATAACTGATCGGGATAATAGGTTCGTCGTTAATATAATTGCCGTCTTGGCAAATACTGACAACTCTCACTTCAGGATATGATGATGATACCTAAAATACAGTACCAGTTCTTACTAAATTCGTTATATCATTACTAAATAACCTAAAAACAAGGAGGTTCATATGCCAACAAAAGAATTAACAAAACGTAGCGAATCTTTCCCTGCATTATTTGATGACTTTTTCAGGCCATGGAACGATTGGCTTGGAATGGGAAGGTCGATAACAACACCGGCCGTAAATATCGCCGAAAACAAGAATAATTTCGAAGTAACAGTTGCAGCACCCGGACTGAAGAAAGACGATTTCAACATTGATATTGAAGGGAATATGCTGACTATAAGTTGTGAAAAGGAAGAGAAAAAGGAAGAAAAGGACGAACGTTATACCCGCAAGGAATATAATTATTCGTCATTTAGCCGCAGTTTTACATTACCTGATGAAGTTATTAAAGAAAAGATTGAAGCGGCATATACAGATGGCGTGTTGCATATAACTCTCCCCAAAACGGAACAGGCTAAAAAAGCCGCCCTATCACAGCATATCACAGTCAAATAAGCAACTGGTTGTTTATTTTAAGTCCCGTCGCGTAGTTAGGCGGGACTTTTATAATTAAAAATAACTTACGCGTGGATCTTATAAAATACTAAACATTCGTGGCATCTGACTACTTATACATTGAGCATTCTTACTATTGAGGAGCTGGGTGATATTGGTAAATGCAAGCTCCGGGAGCAGGTCTTTGGCTTTATCATTACACTGAAGTTCAATTGTCGAAAGCATATACCTTCCTGCATCAGTATCCCCGCCTGCATCATTGAATACCTCAACTCGTTGAACAATCCCAACTGTATGGCCGGTTTCTTTAGTTCATCTTTTACTTCATCCCACAAAAAACTCTCTCGTAACCATTCAATTCATCAATAACAATCTGATTCACTGACCATTCTCATCAGTTACCATGATGGCCGTACATTAAAAACCAGGCTTGTTGCCTTTATATTTGGTATACTATTCTTATAAAACCAAAAAACAAAGGCCCATGAAAATTGAACCGTGGCACGTTGTTATTTTTTTATTCAATCATTAAAATAACCATCATATGACTGAAACCAAAAGTGTAAAAGGAATAGTGTATAGTTCTTCTTCGGGCAAACCAATGGAAGGCGTTACGGTGATGATTAAGGAAGGAACATATGAACACCCGGATATTGCTTCTCAATCTGACGAACAGGGCATATTTTATTTGCCGGAGATCAAAATACCTGGAACCTATTATTTATTAATACAGCGAGAAGATCAATCTAAAACAATTGAAGTTCATCTGAACAAAGACAGTGAAATACATGTCCGGTTATGAAATACAAAAATGATGTAATTATTTTTGCCTTTTTTTTATGTACCTTTAGCAACAGATCTTTTCGATACGGTAATGCGATGTGAAAAAAAACAATGTACGGCGTATAATGAAATCACTTTCACCCGCACAAAAAAGAAACTCGGTTTTATAGCGGGTCTTTTACTGGCACTGTTGCCTAAATGCCCTTTTTGTGTGATGGCCTTTTCCAGTACGTTCATTCTATGTGGCGAAGCAGGAACTTTCACAACCGCACATACTTACACATCTTCAACCACTTTTTTTCTTACCCTTTTATTTTGTGGAATCACCCTCATTGGAATAGTTTTTAATTATCATGGTAACAGAACAAAATATGCATTGCTGCTGGCTTTGGCAGGATCGTTATGCATTTTATTCAGCGTAGCCAGGGGAGGCGGACTTACTTTGTATTACGGCGGTGTACTTTTTGTTTTTGCAGGCGTTTGGTTGAATGGAAACTTACTTTTTTTTGTTGCTAAAATCAGGGCTTTTTTTAGTAAGGACAGTGGCAACAAACCAGTTGAATTTAAATGATCGCAAACAGGAAAGGAACCGATTAAGATCATTGTTTTACGGTATGCTATTCTGTACCTTCTCAATGATTTACACTTTGTTTTCAGGTCTTCATTGTAAATAAACAAACAATAATTTATGATTGCTCAGTCGTTTCAGTACGAATCGCCGGGTACGTTAGCCGAGGCCATTTCGATGCTACACAGACACGGCGAGGAAGCCAAGATTCTTTCAGGTGGCCATAGCCTGATACCAATGATGAAACTGCGCCTTGCAACTCCTGAATGGCTCATTGATATTAATGGCATTCCCGGTCTTTCAGATATCAAAAAAGAGGGGGATATAATAAAAATTGGCGCACTTACTACCGAGGCTGACATTGAACACGCCGACCTGCTGAAAAAACACTTCCCCCTGTTTGCCGATGTTACCAAACTGATTGCCGACCCACAGGTTCGCAATGTGGCCACCATTGGCGGCAACCTCGCTCATGGTGATGCGGCCAACGACCATCCCGCAGTAATGCTGGCTTTGCATGCAACCATTATTGCAACAGGATCAAGCGGCGAACGCATCATTCCTATTGATGAATTCTTTCAGGGCTTTTACACAACGGCATTACAGCACGGTGAAATTCTTACAGAAATTCAAATTCCTGTACCTGCTGCAGGAACGGGAAGCGCCTATCACAAACTCGAAAGAAAGGTGGGCGATTATGCAACTGCCGGTGTCGCCGTTCAGCTAACGCTTGATGGCAACGATGTTTGTAAAGCCGCAGGTATTGGCCTTACTAACGTGAATCCTATTCCCATGCGTGCCTCACGTAGCGAACAGGCATTGACAGGGAATCGGCTTACAGATGAAACTATTGAAGAAGCGGCCAGGTATGCATCTGAAGATTGCAGCCCCTCTTCTGATCTGCGTGGCAGTGAAGAATACAAACGCCATTTAGTTGCTGTGCTGGTAAAGCGCATGATCCGTAAAGCAGTTGAAAGAGCTAAGGGATAAATTATATCCTGAAGCGAAATTGATTTTATCAAGAAAATCTTTTGAAAATGTTAAAGAAAATAACGGTCACTGTAAATGAAACACCCCATCACCTGGAGGTGGAACCCCGCCTGTTGCTGGTGCATATGATCAGGGAGTTACTGAACCTTACAGGTACACACATAGGTTGCGATACCACCAGTTGTGGCGCCTGCACTATTTTGTTGAATGGGAAAAGCGTAAAGTCCTGCACTATTCTGGCCGTTCAGGCCAATGGCAAATCAATCACCACTATTGAAGGACTGGCGCCCGAAGGTGGTCCGCTCACTCCCCTGCAGGAAGGATTTAAAGAAAACCATGGATTGCATTGCGGCTTTTGCACCCCGGGAATGATCCTGCGCGCCACTGAATTGCTGGCACGTAACAACAATCCTACGGAGGAAGAAATTCGCTGGGGTATTAGCGGCAACCTTTGCCGCTGCACAGGCTACAATAATATTGTGAAAGCCATCATGTATGCCGGCGCCAAAATGCGGGGAGAGGCGCTTCCATCTACCGAACCGGAATTTGTATAACAACCTTATTAACGAATTAATTACTATTTATATGACTCAATGCAAAACATCAAAGGAAATCGGTGGCATGGGGCATTCCCTGAAAAGAAAAGAGGATGCAAGATTCATCCAGGGTAAAGGACATTACGTTGATGACATCAAGCTACCAGGCATGTTGTATATGGATATTGTAAGAAGTCCGTATGCTTATGCAAAGATCAAAAGCATCAATATAGAAGAGGCCATGAAAGTGCCCGGCGTTATTACCGTTGTTACAGGTAAAGACCTCGAAAAATACAAACTTCACTGGATGCCCACGCTGATGAGCGATACACAAATGGTACTGCCCACCGATACGGTGATGTACCAGGCGCAGGAAGTTTGTGCTGTAATTGCTACCAGCAGGTATGCCGCCCGTGATGGTCGTGAAGCAGTAAAGGTAGAATACGAGCCCATGAAACCGGTTATGGATCCGTTCAAATCACTGGACCCTTCTGCACCGGTGCTGCGTACTGACAAACAGGGCAAAAAAGACAATCACATCTGGCACTGGCAGGCAGGTGATAAAGAAAAAACAGAGCAGGTTTTTGCCAGTGCTGATGTGGTGATAAAACAACAAATGCATATCCCACGCATTCACGTTGTATCTATTGAAACCTGTGGCTGCGTTGCCGATTACGACAAAGTAAATCATCACCTTACCATGTATATGACCACACAGGCCCCTCATGCTATAAGAACGGTGTTTGCGTTGGTGGCAGGCCATGTGGGCTTAAGTGAAGAAAAGATCCGTGTGGTGAGCCCGGATATCGGCGGAGGCTTTGGTGGTAAAGTGCCTGTATATCCCGGCTATGTCATTGCAATTGCAGTTTCGTTCCTGGTGGGTAAGCCAGTGAAATGGATTGAAGACCGCAGTGAAAATCTACAGGCCGACTCATTTGCCCGGGATTACCACATTACCGCTGAAATGGCCGGTACAAAAGAAGGCAGAATCCTTGCAACCCGCTTTAAAGTGCTCGCCGATCATGGTTATACAGATGCGGCTGCCAACCCATCAAAATTCCCGGTTGGTTTGTTCTCCATTGGCACAGGCTCATATGATTATGACACTGCTTTCATGGAAGCCGATGCGGTATATACCAATAAACCTCCCGGCGGAGTGGCTTACCGTTGCTCCTTCCGGGTAACGGAAGCTGTTCAGGCCATTGAACGTCTTACAGATATGTTTGCCAAGAAAGTAGGAAAGGATCCGGCCGAACTTCGGATGCAGAATTTTATAAAAACGGAAGATTTTCCGTGGCACTCCCCCACCGGCTGGATTTATGACAGCGGCAATTACCAGGCAGGTTTGCAAAAAGCTTTGGATGTAGTAGGATATGCGGCCTTGCGCAAAGAACAGGCTGAAAAACAGGCCCGTGGTGAATTGATGGGTATAGGTATTTCTTCATTCACAGAGATAGTGGGCGCCGGCCCTTCTAAAGACTTTGATATCCTTGGCTTAAAAATGTTCGATAGTGCCGAGATCCGGGTACACCCTACCGGTAAGGCTATTGCGCGATTTGGCACAAAATCACAGGGCCAGGGCCATGAAACAACTTATGCCCAGATCATCGCAGAAGAATTAGGTATCCCTGCAGAAAACATCCAGGTTGAAGAAGGCGATACAGATACAGCGCCTTATGGTCTCGGTACCTATGCCAGCCGCAGTACACCTACTGCCGGGGCGGCCGCTGCCATAGCTTCCCGTAAACTTCGAGATAAGGCGCGAAAAATTGCTGCCTACCTGCTCGAAGTAAGTGAAAATGATCTTGAATGGGAAACAGGTAAGTTCTTTGTAAAAGGAGCTCCTGAAAAATCAAAGACCATCCAGGAAATTGTTTTCGCAGCTTATACCAATCATCCGCAGGGTATGGAAGCTGGCTTCGAAGCAACACATTACTACGATCCGCCAAATCTTACATTCCCTTCCGGCGCATACATCTGTGTGGTGGATATTGATAAGGAAACCGGCGCCATTCATATTCGGCGTTTTGTTGCTATTGATGATTGCGGTAATATTATCAACCCCATGATTGTACAGGGACAGGTGCACGGCGGGCTTACTCAAGCCGTTGCTCCTGCTATGTATGAAGAGCTGATCTATGACGAGGAAGGCAATATTCTTAATGGTACGCTGATGGATTACCTGGTGCCAACAGCGGTTGAATCGCCGAAGTGGGAAACGGGTCATACCTGTACGCCCTCGCCCCATCACCCCATTGGTGCAAAAGGCGTGGGTGAATCGCCTACTGTAGGAGGGCCGCCGGCCATTGCCAATGCCATCATCGACGCATTGTCGCCTTTTGGCATCACGCACATTGATATTCCTATTACACCTTTCAAAGTGTGGAAAGCCTTGAAGGAACATGGCGCATACGATAAATAAAATGTTTGTAATTATGAATACAACAATCACAAAATCATTCCACGTAGAACATAGTATTGAAAATGTGTGGGCCAATCTTACCAATCCCGAAAAGGTGGTGGTATGTGTGCCTGGCGCTTCACTGACTGAAAAAGTAGACGACAACAATTTCAAGGGAGCCGTGCAACTAAAATTCGGACCAGTGAAAGCCAGCTATGGCGGCCTGATTTCGTTCACGGAAAGAGATGCAGCTGCGCATAAAATGACGCTAAAGGGAACCGGTACAGACACCAAAGGAAAAGGAGGCGCTGAAATGGAAATGAATGGAAAACTGTCAGAAAAGGATGGCGGCACTGATGTTAATATCTCCATGGAAGTGAGCATCACAGGTATGCTGGCACAGCTTGGCAGTAGGTTGATCAATGATGTAAGCAACCAGGTGTTTGACCAGTTTGTAAACAACTTCAAAGCACAACTTGCCGGGAAAGAGGTAGATAGTTCGTTGCATGCAGGCTCTATAGCAGGAAGCATGATCAAAGGAATAATTGGAGGTAAAAAATCGTAAACCAGTGCAAGCACTTAATAGTCCATCAGAAATAGAGGAAGCGTTGGAGAAACACCAGTATGTTGCTGATGAAGAATTTGCCACAGCCCTGTTTCTTTTGCTGAAACTTCAAAAGCCATTGCTGCTGGAAGGCCCGCCAGGTGTGGGAAAAACTGAGATCGCCCTGGTGTTGTCGCAATTGCTTGAAACCAGGCTCATACGGCTTCAGTGCTATGAAGGATTAGATATCAATGCAGCTGTTTACGAATGGAATTATCAAAAACAATTGCTTGGTATTAAGCTGCAGGAAGGCACCAATCTTTCTGTGGAAGAAAAAGAGCATCACATTTTCAGCCATGAGTATTTACTGATGCGGCCATTACTGCAAAGCATCATGGAAGAAAATAAAGCACCTGTTTTATTAATAGACGAGATCGACAGAAGTGACGAGGAATTTGAAGCTTTTTTGCTCGAACTGTTATCTGTATTCCAGATCACCATACCAGAGTTAGGTACCATTAAAGCCAAATACAAACCGTACGTAATTCTTACATCAAATCGAACCCGTGAATTGAGCGATGCACTGAAACGCCGGTGCCTGTATCACTGGATAGATTACCCGGATCTTGAAAAGGAAATGCTGATCGTAAAAAAAAGATTGCCGGATATTGAGCAACATTTATTACAGCAGATAGTTGGCCATGTACAGGATTTCAGGAAACGAAAACTGGAAAAAACGCCCGGAGTAAGTGAAACCATCGACTGGGCAGAAAGCCTGATGGCCCTTGGATACAGGGAAATGAATGCGAAAGCATTTGTACAAACGTTGGGAACGGTATTGAAATCGGTGGATGATATAAACCAGGTAAAAAATGATTTTGTTGCCCCTCTTTAATATTCAGAAGGCCATCATGATAAAGCGTAATTGTATTTAAAATGAAACAACAGGCATATCAAACTAACAGTATTGCTGAAAGCGTAGTGGCATTTGGACAGTATGTCAGAAGTCATGGCCTCAATGTGGGCATACAGGAAACGCAGGATGCACTACGTTGTTTAAAAGAAGGTTTAATCAGCGATAAGAATAGTTTTAGATATGCATTGAAAGCGATTTTCTGTACCACGCCGGAAGAAAGGGAGGTGTTTGAGAAATTGTTTCTTCGCTATTGGGATGCTAATTCGGCAGACTTACAGGAACGTAAGGATAAAACTTCGGTGCAGGGGGCGTTTAATAAAAAGGCCAGTGCATCGCTGGTCATGCTCGGCTTCGGAAAAACAGCAAATCCTGAAGAAGAAGGCAGGAATGTTTCAGGAGCCAATGAAACCGAACGATTGAAACGGACCGATTTTTCAAAACTGAGCGAAATGGATGCTGCTTTACTTGAAGAGATAGCCATGAAACTGTTTATACAAATGGCCTTGCGGTTGCGAAGGCGTATGACGGAAGATCGAAATAAAGGGCAGATCAACCTGCGGCGTACGATCAGGCGAAGTATTGGTTATGGTGGTGAGCCGGTTGAAATATTCAGAAAAGCACAGAAACCTAAAAAACAACGGCTGATTGTTTTGCTGGATGTGAGTGGCTCGATGGATAAGTACAGCTATTTCCTGATTCGTTTTATTTATGTATTACGTGCATATTTCCGGCAACTGGAAGCATTTGTGTTTAGTACTTCACTGATAAGGATCAGCAAAGCTTTGCAATCGAATCGGCTGGATGTTGTTTTGGCCGCTATTAGCGAACAGGCTGATAACTGGAGCAGCGGCACACGAATAGGTGAATGCTTCGCAGTGTTCAATAACAAATATGGCAAACTGCTGCTGAACGGATCGCCTGTCATACTCATTTTAAGTGACGGATTAGATACCGGCGACCCAGTGCTGATTGGACGGGAAATGATTAAAATGCATAAACGAGCAAGAAGAATAATCTGGATGAACCCATTAAAAGGAATGAAGGGGTATGCTCCCGAAGCGAGGGGTATGAAAGCGGCTCTTCCTGCAATAGATGATTTTCGCTCTGCACATAACCTTGAAAGTTTATTGGATCTTGAAAATATTTTGGCAAATGCCTGACAAATTTTTAGAATATGCACTTGAACTGAAAAAGAAGAATGAGCCGTTTGCTATGGCCATTGTTGTAAGGCGTGAAGCGCCCAGCAGCGGCAAAGCAGGCGATAAAGCTGTGATAAATAAATTTGGTGAAATGCTGGGCTGGGTCGGTGGCGGTTGTGTACAAGGGATCGTTATCAAAGAAGCTGAAGATGCTATGAAAACCGGTAAGCCAAGGACCGTAAAGATCGGAAAATCAATCTTGCCATTGAAACAGGATGGCGTTAAAGAATATGAAATGACTTGTCAGAGCGAAGGAACGGTAGAAATATTTATTGAACCGGTGATGCCGCAACCACACCTGGTGGTGTTGGGAAAATCTGCCATTGCAAAGTCACTGGTGAAACTGGCCTATGCTGCCGGTTACCGCATAACAGGTGTGGCAGAGGGTGCAAATCTTCAAACTTATGAAAAAGTGGATGAATTAATAACACAAATCAGCCTGGCGAACGTGAAATCAACACCGGCTTCTTTCATCGTAGTGGCTACACAGGGTGAACAGGACGAAAAGGCATTGGAAGAAGCATTAAAAAAAGTAAGCGCTTATGTGGGGTTTGTTGCCAGCAGAAAAAAAATGGCTTCCGTTGTAAATTATCTTGCTGATGCAGGAATAGATAAGAATACTATTGCGCGCATCAAATCTCCCGCAGGTATTGATATTGGCGCTAAAAGTCCTGAAGAAGTGGCAATCAGTATACTGGCGGAAATGATACAGGTGCAGCATAATGCACCTCACCTGGGTTCGTTTGAGCGGTTCGATGAATCGAAAGCTGAAACAGGTACCTCGCCAAAGTATTATATCAACCCGGTTTGCGGAATTCCGGTAGACATGAATAATCCTATGCACATCATTGACTACAAAGGAGAAAAAGTATATTTCTGCTGCGATGGATGCAAGGTGAAGTTTGAAGAGGACCCTGAAAAATATATGAAAAAAGAAAAAAATCCTACTTAATAATAATTAAAAAACTACCCTTCACAAAAGAGGAGGAGAATTGTATATGAAAGAACTTCGTGAAATAATAAAGGCTTATGATGCCGCCGTTCACACCGGGAAAAAAACAGCATTAGCAGCAGTAGTGCATTTGAATGGCTCCTCTTATCGTCGTCCGGGTGCACGCATGTTGGTGACTGATGACGGAAACCTGACTGGTGCTATCAGTGGTGGCTGCCTGGAAGGAGATGCTTTGCGCAAGGCCATGTTGGTTTTGGCTCAACAGCAATCGAAACTGGTAACTTACGATACCAGCGACGAAGACGATGCTACTATTGGTATTCAACTGGGATGTGCCGGTATTATCCATGTATTGTTTGAACCTATCGATCCAAATAATCACAACAATCCCATCCAGCTTTTACGCAAAGCAATTGCGCTCCGGCAAAAAGCGGTAATGGTAACATTATTCTCAATGGAAGATAAAAAAAACGAACAACCCGGTACCTGCCTGCTCCTGGAAGAAAATGGAAATATCTCAGGAACAATTCCATATCCCCACTTGCACGACGCCATTATGGAAGATGTTCATGGGGCTATGCAACAGCAGGCTTCTTCTTTTAAAAACTATGTTGATAAGAAATTTTCGGTTACTGCGTTCATTGAGTTTTTACAGCCTGCGGTTTCACTGGTGGTGGTAGGAGCTGGAAATGATGCTATACCCATGATGCAAATCGCCGACACCATAGGATGGGAAGTTAGGGTTGTAGATGGTCGAAGTACACATGCCCGGCCTGAACGTTTTGCCAGTGCCTGCCAGGTGTTAGTAAGCAAACCGGAAAAGGTATTGGACCAAATACCTATTGATGAACAGACTGTTTTTGTAATGATGACGCACAATTATAATTACGATCTTGCCATGCTGAAAGAATTGTTGCAGCGGAAAGTGAAGTACATTGGTATCCTGGGACCAAAGAAAAAGCTTGACCGTATGCTGGATGATTTGCATAATGAAGGAATACAGTTAAGCGGGGAGCAATTGAATACGATCTATGGGCCAGTCGGTTTTGAAATTGGAGCCGAAACAGCAGAAGAGATCGCACTCAGTATCATTGCAGAAATTAAAGCTGTGCTTACCGGAAAACCCGGCGGATCATTACGCAACAAGCAGGATGTGATTCATTTAAGAACGGATGCTTTCAGTGGAGAATAGCGATTATGTTGAGCCGGAAGCGTTATAACCTTTCCAAAAGGCGATTATCACAGAGACCACCTGTCATTGAAAATCGGCAATGACAGCCAGTAGTTTTAAAAAATGCAAAAAAGCCATGCAATGGCAAATTACATTATCAAACATTGAACCGGATGAAAAATAAATGAGCTGGTGAACAAAAAAGCCCCACCTGTATGTCTAGAAAAATCAATGCATTCATTTTTTTCTAATTGCCTGAATTGTTCAACAACCATTACAGTGGTTGGTCCAAAGCTGGCAATATTCTTCCTTGCGAGTTATTCAATCAGGTGGTAGCCATCCAATTCCGGCATCATAATATCAATAAATACGTTTCATACATTTACTAATTTACTCAAATTCAGCCGGCAAAAAAACAAATAACAGCAATTGGAGGCAATTGTTTCAAAGCAAAGCTGCCCAGGTGCATGCAATGAAACGTTTTGAACGAACAATCTTACAGTCATATATTTTGCACTTTACTGCCAGGTTATCTATGAGACGTATCATTTATCAAAGTGACTGCTATCATTGAAAAGCGCTAGTAACAGCCTGTAGCTTTGAGAAAATGTAAGAAACTATGCAATTACAAATTGAATCACCACACATTGAGCCGGATGAAAACTTAAAAGAGCTGATCTACAGAAAATTTGAGCATCTGGTCAAAAGGTACGATCGTATTGGCGATTGCGATGTAGTGCTGCGAAAAGAAACAAGCGATGTTCAAAAAAGCTTTCTCGTTGAAGCAAAAATGGGAGTACCTAAAACCATATTGTTTGCAAGCGATAACGCCGAAACATTTGAAATAGCGCTTGATAAAGTAATTGAAGAACTGGAGCATCAATTACGCCGTTATAAAGAAGAAATGGAAGAAAGGCGATGATAAATCCCTTTTTCAAGAATGTAGGCCGTAAATGATCAGGTGGGCACTTTGGGTTCCGGCAATCATTTCCTGGAAGTAGGTAAAATAACCAGGATTTACGATGAAAAAACAGCCAACATATTTGGAATTAAAGAAAACCAGGTGTTGGTATTAATTCATACCGGTTCGCGTGGATTCCTGAGCGGCAATTAATGTAACCAGAAATATTTGTTCTTTACCATTCCTGATAACGGTTATCCGCAATCAGCGTAAAGCACAGTACCTGGCGGATTCATTTTCATCTGAAATTCGGTATTGCGAGCTTAAAATACCTGAAACATAAAAAATAGGGTTTATTTTTCTATCTTTCGATAGCTGCAGGTTGTAAATATTTACTAAACCACAAGCCGGCCTCTTCACATACCTGTTCCATCTTTCCCCGTTCTTCAAACAAATGAGTAGCGCCAGGTATTACTGCCAGCTTTTTTTCACAGGTAAGTTGCATATATGCCTTCCGGTTTAATTCGAGCACTTCAAAATCAAGGCTTCCTACAATCAGTAAGGTGGGCGATTTTATTTTTCCCATTACATCCATAGCAAGATCGGGCCTGCCACCACGACTTACAATGGCGGTTACCCGGGTGAGATAAGCGGCTGCATGCAAAGCCGAAGCAGCTCCGGTACTTGCGCCAAAATATCCTAATCTGTGTCCTTTTACAAATGGTTGTTTTTCCAGCCATTCTGTAGCGCCAATTAAACGGGCGGTCAGCAATTCAATATCGAAACGATTGTTATAATACTGATCTTCTACAGGAGTAAGCAGGTCGAACAAAAGCGTACCAAAATTTTGTTTTTGCAGATATTCTGCCACCATGATGTTGCGTGGGCTTAAATGGCTACTTCCGCTACCGTGTGAAAAAATCACTATTCCATTTGCAGTCGCAGGGATAATCATTTTGCCATCCAGCTTTATGTTGCCCAAAGAAATTGTTAC
>CBIHPC010000140.1:0-15739 GCA_966211305.1 uncultured Niastella sp. | reverse complement strand
AGGTGTGGAAGGGCATTCACCGCTCATTACACTCCAACAGAAAGTGGTATTGGTTGAGCCTTGTTCTCTTTCTGTCTGCTGTTGGCTATTATACCTTCATGGAATTTATCACCCCGTCAACCGCCGGCAAACCTATTAGTGGTAATAACACTCCTTCACCCGCTTCAAAACAAACTGAAAATAACGAATCGAATAATTCTACTAAAGCTGTTATAGTACCGTTTGGCACTCCCAAACAAAACAACAATACCGCTTCCGGAAAAAGAACATTCGTTCTCAATCCTGAAAACAATAATGAATCTGCCGATGACGTAATGGTTCCATTGGAACAGCCAACCGCTCCGGTTACAGCCATTGCCGCCGTTCCTGATTACAACGCGCTTTCTTTCACCGACGAAGCACCTGTTTACGATGTAAATAAATGGCAGGCCAGAAAATTATGGCAGCCAGAACTGGCTATTGCAGAGCCGGCCGAAGCCGGGACCGGCGATGAACCCGCAGCACAATCATTTGCCCGGGTACCGGCTGCAGCAAGTTTAACCAACCCGGTATCGATCAACGCAACAATGCTGGAAGCCAATACCAACAACACGGAAGAAGATAACAAACGTGCTGGCTGGCTGGCGCACAATGCGGTGTATGAACTGGCGGTGCCCAAACAACGGCGCCTGAGCTGGCAGTTATCTTTTGTGCCTACCATGAATTACCGCACGTTAAAAGGAAGCAACCATCCTTCGGAAGTTAAAACAGTGCCTTTAAATTTCAATCCTGACGACGATCCTTTAAAGCTGTTGAATCATAAACCGGCACTCGGTTTTGAGGTTGGTTCAAACATCCTGTATGCGGTAAACAAAACCTTTACACTGAAAACAGGTATCCAGTTCAATTATATCCGTTACGATATTCAGGCTTACAGTTCCAATACCGCAGTACCGGCAATCATTGCCCTGAATACGAATTACGGCGGTATTGTAACGGGGCAGCTTAATTCCTATACCCGTTACCGCAATTTTAATGGCGATCAGCCAACCAATTTAACCAACCAGTATTTCCAGCTGGCCCTGCCAATGGGCCTCGAAATAAACCTGTTGGGTAAAAAGAAATTACAGGTGGGCATAGGCGGAAGCGTTCAACCAACTTATTTATTGAAAAAGAACCCCTATCTGCTCACTGCCGATTACAAATACGCAACCGAGCCGGCACTTGTGAGAAGGTGGAATGTGAATACAAGTGCTGAAGCATTTATATCTTATAAGACCGGCGATCTGAAATGGCAGGTGGGCCCGCAAGTACGTTATCAGTTATTTTCGAGCTTTATAAAGCAATACCCTATCCGCGAGAACCTGTTCGAATACGGTATCAAGATAGGCGTAACCAAAACTATCCGCTAGCATAGAAGTTTATCACTTCAGCAAAGTGGGTCACCTTTAACGGTGGCCCACTTTGCATTTGGCACTATTCCTCCCTTTTTACAATCAATTAAAATGATACTTTTCAATAATTTTACGCGATGAAGCGGATAAACCTATTAGTACCGGCCCTTTTATTTCTGGCCATAGCCTGTAAACACCAACCCAAACAAACCGAAGGCACTGTAACAGCCCAGGACTCCCTGGAAAACAAAAACTATTTACCGGTAGCCGATTTCATCAGGAACGATATTACCCGGGTAGATTCCTTCTCAGGCGGTATCGTCAGAAAAGTGACGATCAACGGCAAAAAGGACAGTAACTATATTCAACTGCCGGCATTTCACCAGTTAGCCGGTCAGTTCCTGCTGCCCGAGCTGGACTCAGCCTCCTTCCACCAGCATTTCACCGAAAGTGCTTTGATGGATGAAACCACCCAGATGATCAATTTCATCTATAACGGGAAACAGGCCGACTGGCCATTGCGCAACGTAATGGTTTATTTAAAACCCAGCCTGGCCAACGATCAGGTTAACCGCATTTACATGGAAAAAGAATTCATGAGCGGCGATACCACCGTTCAGCAACGCTTTACCTGGAAAATAAGGGAGTTTTTCTATATCATAACCGTGAAGCAACCAAAGAACGGTCCGGCTGTTACTACTATGGATAAAGTGATCTGGGACCCGCAGTTTTTTGGAGAGTAATAGTTTATGACATCACAGGAATTTCAACATATTGCTTCTACTTTACCGGTTGACCCCGGTATTTACAAATATTACGATTTGGCAGATACATTGCTTTATGTAGGTAAAGCGAAAAACCTGCGCAAGCGTATCAGCTCCTATTTTACCAAAACCTTCACCTCTTATAAGACACACGAGCTGGTTCAGCGTATAAAGCGCATAGAGTTCACTATTGTGCCAAGTGAGCAGGATGCCTTCCTGCTCGAGAACTCGCTGATAAAACAGTTTCAGCCCCGTTTTAACATCAACCTGAAAGATGATAAAACGTATCCGTATATCGTTATCAAAAAAGAGCACTTTCCCCGGGTTTTCCTTACCCGCCGCAGGATCAACGACGGCTCCGAATACCTGGGCCCGTTTACCTCGGTGGCCAAAGTGCGCGAGCTGCTCGATTTTGTAAAAGCCAATATTCAGCTGCGCACCTGCAAGCTGAACCTGAGCCCGGCCAATATTGCCAAAGGCAAATTCAAAGTGTGCCTTGAATATCACCTCGGCAACTGCAAAGGCCCCTGTGAAAGCCATCAAACCGAAGAAGATTATAGCGAAGGGTTACAACAGTTACGTAACATACTAAAGGGCAACCTGAGCCCCGTTATACAACATTTCAAAAAAGAAATGCGGGCCGCAGCCGAGGAGCTGGCCTTTGAAAAAGCACAGATCCTGCATAAGAAGATAGAGCATCTCGAACAATACCAGGCCCGCTCGGTGATCGTTAGCAGGCATCTCGGCAATGCCGATGTGTTCTCTATCCTGCGCGATGGCGATACCGCCTATGTAACTTATCTCATGATGCAAAACGGTACCATCGTTCAAACCCATACATCACAATGGGAAACGCATCTCGATGAGCCCGTTGAAGAAATACTTTCGTTTGCCGTAGCGCAACTGCGTACCACATTCAACAGCCTTTCGCCCGAGATCATCGTTCCGTTCGAAATAGAATATGCCGAACCCGAAATTGTAGTAACGGTACCAAAGGCCGGTGATAAAAAGAAGCTGCTCGATATGGCTGCGTTGAACGTGAATTATTTCAAGGAAGAAATAAGGCAGCGGAAAATGCTGAAGCTCGACGGCAAGGATGATTCGACAAAACACAGGGTGCTGGAACAAATAAAGGACGATCTGCAATTACCCGCCATACCCGTTCATATAGAATGTTTCGATAACTCCAACTTCCAGGGAAGCTATCCCGTATCGGCCATGGTTTGTTTCAGGAACGGCGTGCCCAGCAAAGGTGATTACCGCCACTTCAATGTAAAAACGGTACAGGGCATCAATGATTTTGCTACCATGAAAGAAGCGGTGACGCGCCGTTATAAACGCCTGCAACTGGAGGAACAACAATTTCCGCAACTGGTGATCATCGACGGCGGTAAAGGACAACTGGGCGCCGCACTGGAAGGCATACGCGAACTGGGGCTACAGGGGCAAATGACCTTTGTTGGCCTCGCAAAGAATGAAGAAGAAATATTCTTCGCCGGCGATCAGCAGTCGGTAAAGCTGCCATACAACAGCGACAGCTTAAAGCTCATACGCAGTATACGCGATGAAGTGCACCGCTTTGGTATAACCTTCCACCGAAAGAAACGCAGCCAGGGAACATTTAAGAATGAACTGGAGCAAATAAAAGGCATTGGGAAAAACACTGCCGAACAGTTACTGAAAGAATTCAAATCGGTGAAACGGGTGAAGGAGTTGAGTGTGGAAGAACTGACAGCCGCTGTAGGTAATGCAAAGGCTACGCTGATCAGGAATTATTTTGATGCTTCACAGTCGCCCCCGCCTATTGATGATGGCAATGTGCCCGTATAGGAAGTATAAAGAAACATTATTACCATTTCATATCGATCTCCGTCGTAAATGTCGCTTATGGCGTTTAAGACGTCGTATTAACATTTAACCGGGTCATTTACCGGCATATACGTTACTGGTATAAAAAGAAAAAGGGGCCCGGATAGACATCCAGCCCCGTTTTTAAAATCCAATATCCTATGAAAAACCATTGTAAAAATAGTGAATCGGCATCATAAAACAATACCTAAATGTGGGTATTTTTAAAAAAAATCCTGATATAATGTTATTACACCGACTCCCACTTGTGTAAGGCTTTACAATACGCATAACGCATTAAACTAAAAAGGGTATCGTAATTTTACGATACCCTTTTTAGTTATATTGATGTGTTCAACTTTTCATTAGTAAGACCACAGGTCCTGCTCATAGTTGAATATCCGCTCCTTCATGTTCTCGCCTTCCAACAGCGCAAGGATAGGATCTTTAACGTACGATTTAATGAACTCGTCGTTGGGGTTGTTCACCGTAGATTTGATAATACGGCTGGCGAACATCCGGCTTTCGAATAGCTCTTCCCAACTCATACGGGCGCCAAAGTTTTTACCATTGTACACCTCGTGACGGGCGAAGATCGGTCTGAGATCGGGGTAGTAAACCCAGAAGATAGGGGTTACATCGCGGAAAGTACCATCTTCGTTGGTGATAGTCTTCAACGGGGCGATCCCGAGGATACGCACCTGCATACGCGAAGATTCCTTATCGAATACCCAGTCTTCCTTGATCCAGTATCTTTCAACTTTTTCAGGATCGAATTCATTCACGATAGTAGTATCGCGCATGAGCCCTTTAGAACCATCGGGGTCATTTTGCAGGTCGGGAACAGAGATCACCATTGGTTTACCAACCAATCCGTTTACGATCTCCTGGAAAGGCAACGGAGTGGTGAACCGGTCATCGAGGGGAGAGAAAGCGGTAATGCTATCGTTTTTGATGGCGTTTAGCAGGATGTAAATGAACCGCTGGTTACCCAGGTCGCCTTCTGCTTTGTAATTGAAAGGCAGGTTCATTTTCTCGTGTATATCGATCTCGCGCCAAACACGTTGCATATACGTTGCATCGTCTTCCCGAATGTGTTCGTATGCTAAAGGAATCCGGTCTTTCACCAGGTTACGCTCGATGGCATTGTCATTACGCAGCGATTTTTTGATCGGCGGAATGTCCAACTTGGCCTCAGGCGGTGCTGGTTTTACGGTATCTACCGGCGGAGCAGCTACTGCGGCAGTAGGCGTGTTCCTGCTGCGGTTTGCAGTGCTTTTTTTAGCGGTAGTCCTTTTTGCAGACTTCCGGACAGGTTTTTTTCTAGCCTGAGCGTCTACTGTTGGGGCTGTAAAGGCCATCACAGTCAGCAACAAACACAATTTTATGATGCGGTTCTTCATTTGTTCCCTGTTTTTAAAAATTATATTACTTAAGGGTAAAATTCATACCCGGTATTTCACGATTACGACCATCGGGACCTACCACTTTGATCTGATCGAAGAACACTCTTGAACCAGGACCGCAGCGGGAGATAAGGCTTGCAGCCTGACCGTTCCAGCGGTTACCTTCGTTAGAGAACTCCTGATACAACTGGATAGGACCGCCTACCGCTCCTACTTTGTAGCTAACTACACGGAAAGGAGCTTCGAAATCGCTATCCTCCAATTTGGCAATTACGGCGCCGATCGCTTTTAATTCGGCAGATGAAATGCTTCCGCTTTTCTTAGCACCAACGAAGGCTGCTGGCGGAGGCAGATATTTTAAACGCATGGGGAACTCGAAGTTCTTGCCATTTGCGCTTACAACGATCTTAGACATCCCAGGTTTGCTTGGTTTGGCAATGTAGCGGTCGCCGCCTGCCCTTGAAATAGAGCCATCAGCGAAGCGTACAGTGGTTTTTTCAGCACCTACGCTACCACCTGAAATAGTAAGCGGGTTGTCGACACCAATATACAGTACGTTCATTTTTTCGAGGAACACAGATGCACCTGAAGGAACACCTACTGTATACTTGATAGTTTTGTTAACACGCTCAGTTTCACCATTAGGCTTTTGGAATTCGATAACAACGTTCACTGAGTGTTCGCCGGTACCGCTTGCTGTTGTCTTCATGATGGCAGTACCTTCAGGAGTCAACGTTTGAGGCTGGCCATTGATAGTGATCTTTGGCTTGGCAGCTTCGCTGAACGCACCCACACCAGCGGTGATCTCAACCGGATCGCCAGGCATAGCGTAAGTAGTGTTAGAGGTAGCGATCGCCTGGAATTTATTATAAACCAGCTTTACTTCACCAATTTTTGAGTGGAAGTGGTCAACAACCTGAGCTTCCGTATTCTTAACGTCGTTCTGAAATTTGCTCAGGATAGTTAAACCGGCAATAGCGGGGGTCATGTGGAAATAGCTTTGTGTCCAGCCATTTGCATCATTACCATATTTAGTACCGGTTTTGGAAGCAGGCACAGTTAAATCAATAGGAATTGATTTTTCGAACTGAGGAGCTTCTGCACCCAACAAAGCGAGCATTTGTTTTTTGTACTCGCCCAGTTTGCCATACAGCTCTTTACCCTTGCCTTGCTGGTCCATCAGGCGCACGGCAGCGTCGATGTTATCGGCATTGATCTCTGGTTTGCCGGTTACATGGCTCTCATGGGTACCTGCTTCTTTTTCAAGCCCCTTTTTCAAGCCTTCGATATAATCGAACAGCGCTGTAGAAAGTTTTTGTGCTTCTTCAGCTTTAGGCGCCCAGGGAGCAGCCTGGTCATGAGTTTCCTGGCTCTTTAACTTCTCGGCAAAGGATGCGTATGTTATTTTATTCTTTTCGGAAATTAAGTCGTTCGACTTTGTAATACTACCATTTACAGTTACGAAGGCATTGAGGATTTCTGATGATACGTTGAGTGCCAGCAGGGCTGTAAGCACCAGGTACATCATATTGATCATCTTCTGCCTCGGCTCTTTAGGTAAAGCCATGGGTTAGGTTTTTCTAGTTTAAACAATTTTGTTACACTAATCTGTTTGCATTTACATGGGTAACAGGGATATGGATTACCATCCTGAATTAACGACCCTGCATGGCAGTGAGCATGTTACCATAGATGGTATTCAGGTGGCTCAGGTTACCTGCCAGTTTAGAGATCTGTTCGTGTGCTTTTTTAGCATCATCTACGCTGCCCTGCATGGTTTGTGAAGCCTGTACCAGGTTGCCGTAGAAGCTGTTCATAGCTTTCAGGTGGTTGTTGGTATCCTGTAACTCCAGTTCATAAATTGCATTCAGAGAACCTAAGTTTTTGGTCAGTACCTGTACCTGCTCGTGGAATTGTTTAGTGCTGTCAGCAGCTGAATTAAAGCTGGAAACAGTTGAAGCAGCGCCTTGGTAAACGTTCTTCATTTGATCCAGAGCAACGGTAACTTCTTTTGTTTTTGCGGTGTAATCAGCGGTAGTTTTAACTACATCAGATACATCAGCTATATTATTAACAGTAGAACCTAATTTTTTGAAACCTTCGCTTAAACGGCTCAGGTTAGCAGGTGTAATATCGGCTTCCTGAAACATTTGATCCATTTTTTCAACAGCAGGGTTGCCAGAAGAACCGTGGCCACCGGCTAATTTGGGTAATGCTTCAGCAATTGCATGCATTTCTGATCCGGGAGGGGGTAAGAATGCATATACTACGAAAATCACTGCTTCAGTAATAAGACCTGCCGTTAAGAAGAAATCAGCGAGGGCCTGGTGCGTAATTTTTTGCCAGGCACCGAAGATCACGACAGCAGCACCCATACATACGATTACGTTTACCAGTCTTTCAGTAGATTTAGAAACTCCAGCCATAACTTTAATTTTTAATTTTTAGAAAACGGGTTTTCAATAGGGATGAGAGAATAAAATACCAGTTTGATTTTGTTGTTAAATCAATCTCCAATAAAACGGATTAGCCGTTAAAAAATTTTACTCTAAATTAGATTTTAACGTTTCTTCTGCATAGCAGGTAAATCAATTACACAACGGAAGCCGATGTAAGACTTAGCTGTATCCATATATTCATAAGCACGGGTGCTCGTTTGGAGGAAAAAGCCTACGTCTTTCCAGCTGCCACCGCGGATTACCTTACGCTTCATACGTGGAGGATCGTCATCTTTGGCATCGAAACGAATGTCAGGATTCATATCGTGTTGGAAGTTGTAAGCACCTTCGTAAAACAGTGAAGAGGTCCACTCAGATACGTTTCCGGACATGCAATACAAACCAAAGTCGTTTGGCCAGTAAGCATCTGCACGGGCAGTATAGAAGGCGCCATCTTCAGGGTAGTTACCACGGCCGGGTTTGAAGTTAGCCAGTAAGCAACCCTTTTTGTTTCTCAGATAATAGTTACCCCAGGGGAACATCGATTGAGAACGACCGCCACGGGCAGCATATTCCCACTCAGCTTCTGTTGGTAAACGGAAATCCGATTCAGAAGGTCTTTTCTTTGATAAGTTATAGGAGTTCAGATAGTGAGTTCTCCATTCGCAGAATGCAGAAGCCTGTTTCCAGTTTACACCCACTACAGGATAGTTTCCGAAAGCCGGGTGAACGAAATACCGTTTGCTCATGGGTTCGTTATAAGAATAACTGAAATCACGGATCCAAACCAGGGTATCAGGATAAACAGGCACATTCTTCTTTACAATGAACTGAGAGCGGGGCCTTCCGGCGTTTTCTCTTTTGGAAGCTTCTTTCAGCTCAAATATCTCCGAATGGTATATTAATTTGGAAGGATCGATCTCCTTTTTGCCGAAAACGCGGTTCTCGGGTGAAAGGATCAACTGGTCGATCTTTTCGATAGTAGCTTTATCTTCCCATTTAATGGTTTTGGCTTTTTTCCAGTCAACCTGGAAAGTGCCATCCACTTCTTTACCATATTGAAGCTGAGTGGCGCCAATAGAGTCGCGTACCCACCACACAAACTGGCGATATTCGTTGTTTGTGATCTCGGTAGCGTCCATCCAGAAGCCATTAATGGAGATTTGTTTGTTGCGGGCTGTATAAGCGTAGTTTACATCCTCATCGCTGGGACCCATATGAAAAGTGCCTGGTGGTATATATACCATCCCGGGAGGCCTGGTCATATTGTACTTGGAAGCCGCCGATACGCCATGTAGCTGGCCATCATTCGGTGCGCCTTTTGAGGATTTTCCTACTTTGCCACATCCGGCAGCGATCATGGCCACCAGTGCTGTTAAGGCGGATAGGTTCTTCATTTTCATAATATTAAAGGGTATTGGGCAAAAATAATGTTTTACCGACTTCATCACAAGAATAGAATTTATTTTTTAAAACTGCAATTACGTGATATAAGCTCTCATGTAAACGATACCGGAAATTGTATTATTGTATCGCCAAAATTTTAAATTTTTACACATTTTTCAGAAGACGGATCAGATCGCTCACATTATTTACAGGCGCACTACACTGGTAGTCTTTACATAAGTAAATTTGCGTATCCGGGGATGTTGGCTTGTTGGCAAGTAAGGGTAAATCATTATCCGGCTCCTGAGCCGATTGCAGTACCCGAAAAGGGATAAAGTGCCCCAAAAGCTCCCGCCTTACTGCTGCTGCGTTCTTTCCAATAATGGCTAATTCTGCAATTCCCCCGAAAATGGATAGTATCATGGTTGCCCATACGCCAAAAGATCCCGGATAGCGGTGTACGGCCTGTTGTAACCCGGCGCACATCTTTATTGCCCGCTCTCTGTACCCGGTAATATCGAAAACAACGCCTATATACTGCAAATTAAAAGCCATTATTGCGTTTCCCGAGGGAACGGCGCCGTCGTATACCTCTTTTTTACGCACAATTACATCCTGCTGACCTTTATGTGTATAAAAGAAATATCCCGTGCCTTCCTCACTGAAATGCTCTATAACCCATTCTGTGAGTGATTTTGCCTTATACAGATAGTCTGCTTTACCCGAAATTTCCTGCAAATGGATCAACGCCTGTATTAAATACGCATAATCGTCCAAAAAGGCTGGGTATCTGGCTACTTCTTTTTTATATGTATGAAAAAAATTCAACCCGTCATGGCTGAACCGCTGCCATATAAATTCCATATTCTCCCTGGCCACCTGCTCATATTGAATATTTCCGAATACGCTGTACGCCCTGCTGTAAGCACTGTTCATTAAAGCATTCCAGCCCAGCAGCACCTTATCATCGAGCAACGGCCTTATGCGTGTGCCCCGGTGCTGTAACAGCTTCTCCCGGCCCTTTTTCAGCAATTGCTGCAGCGTATCAACAGGGATATTCTTTTCAATCGCAAACTCTTCCAGGGGTTTACGTATATTCAGAATGTTGGTATGTTCCCAGTTGCCCGCCCCGGTTACATCGTAGAATTCGCAAAAAATGGCTGCATCCTGCTGTAAAACCTCCTCTATTTCCGCTTTTTGCCATACGTAGAACTTTCCCTCTACCCCTTCACTGTCGGCATCCAGGGCCGAATAAAAACCGGCCTCCCCCCGCCCCCCTCCAGTGGAGGGGGAGTTACGGCAGTATAATTCCCTTTCTACAAAAGCCAGGGTTTCTTCCACCGCCTGTTTATACAGGGGTTTTTGCGTTAACTGGTATGCATCGCATAGCGCCATTACCAGCAATGCATTATCATAAAGCATCTTTTCAAAATGAGGCACCAGCCACTCCCTGTCGGTTGAGTACCGGGCAAAGCCGCCGCCGAGGTGATCGTACAACCCGCCCTGTATCATTTTATCGAGGCTTAAACAGGCCTGTTCTAAGGCCTGCTCATTTTTTGTTTGATAGTAGTACCGCAGTAAATACCCAATTGTAAATGTTTGGGGAAATTTAGGGGCATTGCCGAAACCGCCTTCCTGCTGATCGGCCGTGCCCATGATATTTTTGAACATGGTATCGGCCACCTCCTGCGAAAAAAGCGCTTCTATATTAATATTACCGGCTACAGCCTGTTGGCCGAATGAGTTCGACTGAACGATATGACCCGTTAAGTTGGTTGCCTGCTGATCGATATCTGTGCGCTTTTCAGCCCAGGCATTGGCAACGCCGGCCAGTACGTCTTTCCACGAAGGCCGGTTGTAAATGGCCTTTGGCGGAAAATAAGTGCCGCCATAGAACGGCCGCCCGTCGGGGGTAAGAAAAACATTCAGGGGCCAACCGCCGCTGCCCGTCATGGCCTGCACGGCGTCCATATAAATATGATCAAGATCTGGCCGCTCTTCGCGGTCGATCTTCACATTCACAAAATACTCGTTCATGATGCCGGCCGTTTCCTCATCTTCAAAACTCTCCTTTTCCATTACATGGCACCAATGGCAGGCGGCATACCCGATACTTACCAGCAGGGGTTTGTCTTCCTCCTTTGCTTTGTTAAGCGCTTCATCGCCCCAGGGATGCCAGTCAACGGGATTATGGGCATGCTGCAACAGGTACGGACTCGTTTCCTCTGCCAGTTTGTTGGTGTATTTTGCCATTTCCTAAAGTTAATTGGTTTAGGTTTATGGTTTTGAATGATATAATAAAATGGTATAAAACCGCTAAAGAATATAGCCGAAAGCCAAAAGCAAATACAACTTTACGACTGCCAGCTTCACGCTACAAGCCGGAAGCAAAAACAATTATCAAGGGGTAAGAAAATTCCAAAGAGTGGCGGAAGAAACGGATCTTCAGAAATGCAAGAAGTGTTCCCGGTTGGTGGATGGTGGATGGTGAATGGGCTCGCGGAATTTGAAATTAATTCAGGACCTTGCGCCGACCTAAATTTATTGCCGATTGCGCATCACCGGATGACCGGGACCTGCAACAAATGACTTCCTCTCTGAACTGCGAAAAGAATGACTTTACTTCTTTTTGGTATGGGCTGCCAGGTACTGTTCCAGCGCGGCCACCATCGATGGCGCCTGGGGTTGCGGAGCTTTTATATCAAGTGTTAAACCGGCTTCCTCAACAGCGCGCGAAGTATTGCTTCCGAAAGCGCCAATACGGGTGCCGTTCTGTTGATATGCCGGAAGATTATCGAAAAGGCTTTTTACGCCGCTGGGAGTAAAAAAGCAGATGATATCATATTCGGTTCTTGTCAGCAGCTCCTTTACATCATTGCTGATGGTGCGGTACATGAATGGCGTGGCAAATTCGCAATTGTTTGTTTTCAGCCAGTTCACGATCTCGTTATCCTGCTGGTTCTCAGAACAGGGGTACAGGAACTTTTCGTTCTCTTTATGTTTGTTGATCACATCAAACATACTTTTATTGGTACCATCGGCTCCATAGAACACTTTACGCTTGCGGTACAGGATAAACTTCTGCAGGTACAGGGCAACGGCCTCAGTAATGCAGAAATACTTGGTATCCTGCGAAATGCTGATCTTCATTTCTTCGCAAATGCGGAAAAAGTGATCGATGGCGTTGCGGCTGGTAAATATTACGCCGGTAAAGTTGGCTATCTCGATCTTTTGTTTGCGGAACTCTTTGGCGGGAATACCTTCAAGACGTATGAATGGCTGGAACTCCAATTCAACACTGTACTTTCTGGCAAGCTCGAAGTACGGTGATTTATCGGTTTCCGGCCTGGGTTGCGTTATCAGGATTTTTTTAATGGTTTGAGTAGCTACTGCTACATTTTTAGCCCCGTTTTTAACCATAATAGCTACGTATGGATTTGCAAAGTTAATAACTTCTTTCCACAAAAATCAATAACACCTTGTAAATCAATAAAAGGGGTGCTATTTCGAAGGCGCAAAGGTAAATAAAAAAATGGAATCTTGAGAGTTTAATCTCATTTCTTACTGGCCTGTACGCTATTATAAACCGGTAAATAAATAATATAATGATAAAGCAGTAAGTCAAAGTAATTAGTATCGTTAAAAAAGGCGGTTTGGCGAAGGCCATTAGCAGCAATGCAGGCAACAGATAAATGCCCATCATCTTGTTTACAAGGAATACAATGAATATATATGTATCCGTAGCAACCCTTATATTGAACATCCACCCCACCATTTTCAGGATAATGAACTTACCCATATATATCACCGCCAACAGCACGCTGCAATAGAATAATAACAGCCAGCGGTTCAGGCCCGGAACTATATTATAATAATCTGCCACAATGCTCAGGAACAAACCGCCGGAGATAACGAACAGGATGTTCAGCATCAATGATGGCAGCGGCGATTGCAGCACCTGGTCGCGGATCTGCTGCTGGCGCATGGTTACCCGTAAAAACAGGGTTTTCAGGTTATCGATATATTTGATAAAGGCAACACGGATAAACCCAAAATAGAACAACAGGGCGCACAGGAAATAAAACATGCTTTCATCGCGGCTGGCCTTTTTCAACTGCTCGGTGATCTTTACGCCCCTGCCATAAAAATTGAAGTAGGGATGATTGCGCATGGCATTGTGAAAACCCTCCAAAGTAGGCCTGGGTTCAGGCAGGGCAGTGCTTTTCATTACCGAAGCTACAGGTATCACCGAATCGGGCTTTGAAACCACCACCGGTGGTTTAACCGGGCGAAGGCTGTCGGCAACGACAGAGTCCTTCCGGGCCTTCAGCGCCGTATCGGCCATTATTTTAATGGTTGTATCTTTTTTAATGCCTGGCGTGTCGTGCTGTTTTTTAATAACAGGCGTATCACGGCGCTGCTCCCTGACAGGAATAGTATCCTTTCCGCCTTGCGCAAGCGATACTATGAACGAACAACAGCAAAAAGCCAGTAGTAACAGTTGCTTCACAGGGAACATTTGGTTTTGCAAAAATATTGTAGCGCCGTCATTGGCTGAAAAGAATTTATCGGTCAAAAATAATTAACATACCCAATATGGATCTTTGATTGCCGCATGTTGAACTTTGCATCATCCCGTTTACCCACCGCATACGACAAATTGAAAATTCCCGCTTTGGTCTCCAATGCCATACCTAAACCAGTGCCCCAATAATAATTGCTCACCCGGCTAAAAGCAGCTGCATTTTTCGACCAGCCTCCGTCTATAAAGTAGAACAGGTAAGAATTTCGTCCAATCAGGTACCGGTATTCGATGGTACCGATTGCGTATTGCGATGCAAAAATGCTTTCTTCATCAAAACCACGCAATAATTTATATCCACCAATCTGAAACAATTCGTTCCTGAAAATGGCCGGGCTTTGTATCCAGCCCCCGTTCACAGCGGTTTTCAGCGTTGAAAACCGGCTTAATTTTAAGTATTGGGCCACGATGCCTTTCAGTCTGAACTGGTAACTGTTCAGTTGCACCGTATCGTACAGGCTGTTAAAATCAAAACCCGGGTCGCTTTCATCTTTAAGCCCCACAATAACGGTATTCTTTTTTACCTTCTTCTGCCCCGCCGTAATGTTTATCTGCCATTCATTTCCTTTACGGGGGTTAAACCGGTAATCGGTATTGAACCACTCATAGTTTACCCCGAGGTTAATAGTACGAATATCGGCCTGCTGGGGCAGGGTGCGGCTGATCTTCATTAAAACGGTGTCTACCGTCAATACGTTGGTTTGGAAACTTTGAATGAACACGCTTCCGCCCTGGCTGGCCGAGATAGCATACTGCGCTCCCACCTGCATGTTGATGTTCACGAACGAAGAATCTTTTTTAAACAGGTTGAAGCTGGCATTTACGCCAAAGGGCGAGCCAAAAAGATATGGCTGTAAAAAAGAAAGATCGATGCGCGGCGATTTCACCTGCAACTGCTGCCAGTTGATACCAATGCTTTCGCCATTGCCCAATGCATTTCTTAAGTTTACGGTTGCCTCACCGGTTATTTGCAGCTTATTGTTCTCTGTTTGGGTGCTCGATGGCAGAAAACCCACCAGCACATTCACCTGGCTGCTGCGTTTTGGCGCCAGGTACACATTCAAAATCGACCCTGTGCCCAACATGGTCATATTCCAGGGTTGTTGTTCCTGTACAAACGCCAGGTCGTTCAGCTTTTTGCTTATGGACTGTAATCGTTCTTTTTTGTAATAACTGCCATTGGTTATGCCGAGGTAACGCTGTAAAAAGGTAGAAGATATTTTAACCGTTCCGAAATTGCGGATGCTGTCGATCTTGTATAATGGGCCTTTATTAATGCGGAGATACGCTTCCAGTTGCTGATTTACCAGGGTAATACTGTCGAGCTTTATTCTGGCAAACGGGTAGCCGTTGTTCTCGAGATAGTCGAGCAGTTTTTGTTGGGCGGCCATCACCTGGTCAAAACTCAACGCCTGTTTTTTGGCACCCCGCGCATTCCAGTTGATGGCATCGAGCAGCTTTCTGTCGGCCGAATCGATATGCAGCCTGGCCCATTGGTACGTTTCACCTACATACAGGGAACATCGGGCACTGGCGGAATCATAGACCGCTGTATCTACCGAGGCGGTGGGAAATCCTTTTGATTGCAATAAAACCGGCAGATTGCTTACATATTCCCGGGCCTGTACCTCATTCCTGAAATCTGATTGCAGGCGCAGGGTGGTATGAATAAAGATCGAATCCCTGTCAACCGGGTTTATTTGTAACGGGTATTGCGCAGGCAGCAAAAAAGGAATTACCAGGCAAAAAACCGGCAACAGGCAATTAACAATTGGCAACCGGCAACGGGCAATAAGCAATGCAAACCGTCTCCTGCACGCGGAAGCGGTAAAACACTTGTTATATGACACTATCTTTGCCATACTGACCCTATTAATAAACTGTAATATTCGATCAAAAATACGGAATACGATGGCAGGCATTTATTTACATATCCCGTTTT
>CBIHPC010000139.1:0-15755 GCA_966211305.1 uncultured Niastella sp. | reverse complement strand
GCATTCAGTCGCTGAGCCGGTCAACCTACAGTAACCTGATGCCCGAAACAAAAGACACCGCTTCGTTCTTCAGCTTTTATGATGTTACGGAGAAGATAGCACTCGTAATAGGTATGTTCACTTTTGCCTATATAGAAGAACAGACCATTCATTTTGGCGGTATGCGCAATTCAGTGCTTGCGCTGATCGTGTTCTTTATGCTGGGTTTTGTATGGCTGGGCATGACGATGAAAGCGTTGAACAAGGCAACAAGGCCTACAGGCAACGAGTTAAACAATCTTTAAAATACTGGTAGCATTTTTGCAGGCAGCTTGGTGGTTCTTAATAAGAGTAACCACAAACAAAAAACCATAAACCACCAACTGATCATTCATCCTCAAACAACAATTATAAAATGAAGCTCTATTCTATAAATACAGGCTATTTCAAACTGGATGGCGGCGCTATGTTTGGCGTAGTGCCCAAGTCGATCTGGAACAAGCTGAACCCTGCCGATGAAAATAATCTTTGCAACTGGGCTATGCGCAGTATGCTTATACAGGAAGCAGACAGGCTGATCCTGATCGATAACGGCATGGGTGATAAACAGGATGCCAAATTCATGAGCCATTACTATCTCAATGGCGATGATTCATTAAACAAATCCCTGGCGAAATACGGCTTTCAGCCCGATGATATCACCGATGTTTTTCTTACCCATTTGCATTTCGATCATTGCGGCGGCAGTATTATCCGTTCGGGCGACAAGTTGTTGCCCGCATTTAAAAATGCTACTTACTGGAGCAACTTACGTCATTGGGAAGCCGCAACGGTGCCTAATGACCGCGAGAAAGCATCCTTCTTAAAAGAGAATATTTTACCCATACAGGAAAGCGGACAATTAAAATTTGTTGAGCCCACGGATGGAATTGATTTCAGCGATGCCATGAAAGTACGGTTTGCCTATGGCCATACAGAAGCCATGATGCTACCGCAGATCAGCTATAAGGGGCACACCGTTGTATATGCGGCTGACCTGTTGCCTGCTGTAGCCCACCTGCCTATTCCTTACGTAATGGCGTATGATATGTTCCCGCTTACAACGCTGCTCGAAAAAAAACAATTCCTTACAGAAGCCGTAGAGAACAACTACATTTTGTTTTTTGAACATGACCCGGTGCATGAATGCTGTTCGCTGCAATTAACCGAACGCGGCGTAAGGCATAAGGACCTGTTCAGGCTGGAAGAACTGTAAATGGTTACAGGTTTTATGCTACACGCATACGGAAAGAGCAGGCCCTTTACACTCAGGGCCTGCAACCAATTACCTGAAATGTTGACCATCGTTTCATATGTGAAAGGAGATAAAACTCATGTACCGGTATCTATATTCAGATCATATACTGGCATCACAGTGCAAACGCATTTACAC
This sequence comes from uncultured Niastella sp., assembly GCA_966211305.1. Lineage (GTDB taxonomy): Bacteria > Bacteroidota > Bacteroidia > Chitinophagales > Chitinophagaceae > Niastella. Next base: position 14,344 of record CBIHPC010000139.1, on the reverse strand, counting down.
CGTTATTGCACATGTACTATTCACCTGCGCCTGCTTCAATAAAAAATAAATCAACCTGTCAAAGAACTGTTTTATCAATTGCTGATGCAGCGCAGGCTTTAAGGTACGCTTATACCCGAAGCCTGAAGCGGTCTCCCGTTCATCAGTGAGTGACAGCACAAAGGTATCTTTGAACGGAATGCATACTTTCATAAAAGTGACGGGCTCCTCCAATACATGTTACGGTCTTCGGAAATGGGTGTGACGAACTGCATTTCTCCCCGGGAATATGCATGTTTAACGTGACGAACCGGGGAGAATGGTGTGACGAACCGGGGACATCGGCGTGACGAATGATTATTTTACCCCGGAATTCCGGTTTTATTCGTGACGGTTTGAGTAAAAAGGTGTGACGACCGTTCAATAGGGTGTGAGGAATCGCACCAAGACCTCGGTTTCTCCTCTTTGGGTCCTCGATGCTACCTCTGTTTCTCCTCATTGGGTCCCCGGCGCCCGAGGACCCAATGAGGTTATACTAAGGTAGCATTGTGGACTCATCAGCCTGGCATCGAGGCTGAAATTCCCGCCTGATGGCGTTTACACTGAGTACATGTAATACAAACCGCAGCTTCGTGTATCAATTACGCCCACCAAATTGTATTGGTAAAATCGTACCTGGTGCAGCAACCGGTTTGTTGTCCTGACTTTTTTGCTGAAAGCTATTCGCACTTCTTTCACGGCTACTTCTTGCGCTTGTCTGCCGGTATTTGCAGTTTTTCCTGCTGGACGTTTCATTCAGTTTGAGCGCAAATCAGGAATCGGAACGTGATAATTTTCAAATTGCGTTTTTAAAAATTTTATCATTTACTTTATTTTAAAAATAACCGGTCATTTAGCATAATTACAATAGTTTGTTTTCGATTAGTCATTACATTTATTTTTATGATCATCGGGATCAGGACTCTTTTTTAGTTTCAAATAAATGTCAACGTTAACGCACAGGTGCTTTTTGTTTCAGTAATTGCCAGACCAATTTTTTAACATACAAACACAACACGATCTGTGCTTTTAATTTTGCGCCATCATTTAGCTGTCATTTCAAATACTTATTGCACTTATTGACACTTAAAATATTCATCACCGAAAGTCGGCTTCTGGCCTGCATTTTGTGGTATTGAAGTTGATTACAGTTTTATATTACTCCGCTCCCTGGCTTTGGTTAATGTGTACAATGTGACTGAACGATAACCAGAAACCCTTTAATATTTAAAGAAAACAAAAAAGTAAAAAGCGGCATAAACGACATTTTCGTATATGGCTATTTTACTGAAAATCAATCACGTTACTTCGCTTATCATTAGCTTTAACACATTTAAAATATTAGGCTGTACATAATGGTTATCGTTAGTGTTTAAACAGTCAAAAACCTTCCATATTTCCCGTCATTGGTAAAAATTCTGTCTTTCGCTTTTTGCGTTTTATGCGCTTTTGTCGTTTTGCCGGATCAGCAATTTGGATCGCCCGAAATTGCATTGATTTATTTTTACATATTATTTCGCCGCAATTTGCCGGGAGATTTAGATTTTCGACACCGATTTGCATTTTTTGATGAAAAATGAATTTTCCGGTTCCGGAAGATTTTGAAGTTCGTGTTTGCCGAAATTCGCAATATTTAAAGATCGATCCTGGTGTTGATTTGAATTCATCATTTCGAACTGCGGACCGGCGGTTGACCGATCTGCTGATCGTTAAAATTCACTTTTTGTCAATTTTGATCAATTTGCGGTTTTGAAGATTGCTACGTTCGCGATTAGATAAAATCGCGCTTTTTAAAAAATAGGGGTCCGCTTTGATTTGAGCAGATCAAATGTTGATCGGCTGAGGGCGTGACGTCGGCAAATGGAGCGGGTGATCATTAAAATCAATTGCTGCCGATTTTGGACGTTTTGACCAATTTGCGGTTTTGAGGATTTCTACTTTCGCGATTGATGAAAATCGCATTTTTTGAAAACAGAGAGCTGCGTTGATTTGAGCAGCTCAGTTTCGACCGGCTGAGGGCGGTGGATCGATATGCATGAAACGGATCGGTGGCGAGCCGATCTGTTGATCGTCAAAAAAATCACCTTTTGTCAAATTTTACCAATTTGCGCGTTTTTGAAGATTTCTACGTTCGCGACTGATGAAAATATCGTTTTCCGACAATTGTGTTTATTACACAGCCCAAAAACATAAATGCGGGTCATCCCATGAAGGATAACCCGCATTTATATATTGAAAATCAATTAATTCCACATAAAAACCAGCCTACAAACTAACCAGCGAGGTAAGCGGATAGCGCAGATTACGGTAGCTGATCATATCGATCTTCACACTGCCCACCGAAATAGGGCTTTCGATCCGAATCGGAATATGGTTCTTATCGTCACTAACCCAAACCGTCATCTTTTCTCCTCCCTCAAAAATGGTCCCTTTAATGAGCAGCGGTTTAAACTTCACCGCCCTGAACTTGCCATATTTTGTTTTGATAGTTTCTTTACCCAGGTAACGGATGTACATTTCATACACCTCGTTATCGAGGAACATAGAGAAACTGATCCTGTCGCCTACTTTATACTTATTGAAATCAATATTGCGGGAATAATACACTGCACTTAATACATCCTGCACACATTCGGGCACCTTATACACGCCCTGGTTGGTAACCGCCGAATTGGTGGTTTTGTTGAACGTTACGTTCTCGAACTTTTTATAGCCGCCCTCATACACATTGCGAATAAAACGGTAGGGCTGCAGGGTGGCCGTATCTATATATGTTTCATATTTATCGCGAACCTTGAAGAATTTATCGTAAAAGCTATAAGTTTTTCCATCCCCAACGATATGATAAACCGGTTTACCGGCCATTTTTTCAAGTGTGGTGGTAAACGTAGCTTCCCCCGCCCCGAAATAAGCCCCTACCACGGTATAAAATACCTTCAGGGTTATTACCTCGCCGTGCGAAAAAGCCGAATTACGTATATCGCAAAAGCCGTCGCCAGCTCTCAACGGAAAACTTATAATTACAAACAAAAGGAATGCGAGTGGTCGGTTTACTTTCATGTAACGCTGTCTTAATTCCAATTAATAAGGTTAATGTCCATACCGGAATGCTACTTTCTATTATTAAATACTTTTATACCTAAAATTAGCAAACTTCCTATCAAAGCCGGTATTACCAGGTTTATGATCCAGATGGCCAGTGATGTTGCCAGTATACCGGTAATATTGCTATCAAAAAGTTGTACCACTTCTATACCGATCTTCCATCGTACCCCCAATTCAGTGATAACAGCTATAGTTGGTACTATCGATAATACAAGGAATATAACACTTACAGAACCCGCAACCTGTGCAGCAGTTACATGCACATCAAATACATCAAAAAGCAGGAAATACTGCCCTATAAATACGCTGTATCTTAATACTGATAAAGACAATATCCGGAATAAGATGGTTGCGTTAAGATTATCTAAAACCCGTATATAGGAAACGGGTTTTTGTAGTTTAGGTATCTTTTCAACCCATCTTACCAGGCCTGCCAAACGAAAATAAAATAATGTTAAAACCACGGCAGCACCCACAGCAAAATACAGCACCAGGTTCAACCAAAGCCCTGCAAACGTATGAAGCAATTCTGTATTCCCACAGGCCTTTAAGTATAAAATTCCGCCAATTCCTGCCCACCATGTAACGAGCAACTGCCCCATACTGCATACAATAGTAAGAGAAATTGCTTTGATTCGGGCGCCTTCATCAAGATATAATATTCGTCCCATGTACTCCCCTATCCGGTTGGGAGTAAAAAATGCCAGCGTAGTTCCCGTAAAAACGGCCTTACATGACTGAATGAATGACAAATGCTGTACCCGTTTTATTATCACCTGCCATTTACGGGCTTCGAGCCCCCAGTTGGCAAACATCAGCACCACCGCAAGCACCATTTTCCAGGCTTCGGCCCCCATCATTGCCTCCCAGGCGTGCTTCAGGGAAACCTGCCAGTTATTCTGCCGCATCAATTGCCGGTATATTGACCAGGCCAGCAGGCAAAACACCAGCGGACCAATCACATAGTTGAGCAGAATTTTGATATTTTTGTTTGTTGTCACCAAAATAAGTTCACAAAGTAATCCAATCCCAACGCTCCTTGCAAACACCTTTAAAAATAATTCTTGGTATAGACCCCGGCACCTTGTTCATGGGCTATAGCCTCATTGGCGTTTCTTCTCAAAAAATAAAACTGCTCGAGATGAGCACGCTGAAGCTTAATGCCCGTAAAGACAACTACGAACGCCTGCAGCTTATTCATCAAAAAGTAAGCGACCTTATTACACAATACAAACCGGCAAGCTTTGCCATCGAGGCGCCTTTTTTTGGCAAGAACGTACAAAGTATGCTTAAACTGGGCCGGGCGCAGGGGGTGGCCATTGCTGCGGCCATGAGCGCCGGACTGGAAGTAGTTGAATATTCGCCCAAGAAAGTAAAACAATCCATTACCGGAAACGGCAATGCTGATAAAGAACAGGTATGGCAAATGCTGCAACGCATTTTGAGCATTCAGAACAATACGAATATAAAGCACCTCGATGCTTCTGACGCCCTCGCGGTAGCGGTTTGTCATCACTTTCAGGATAACGCCCTGCTGAAATCCGCAGGCAAAAAATTAAAAGGCTGGGAAGATTTTATTGCAAAGAATCCGGGCAGAATAAAGTTGAAGCCGTGAAACGGCAAATGTGAAATGGTCAACTTAACAACTCCCGGTTACCAGTCAACTTATTCATCTGTCAACTCCCTTATTCCCCTCTTTCAACATATCAGTTCCTCGTCAACGCGGTCACTATCTTCTCCTGCGCTGACTTCAGTTGTTCGGCCGACAGTTTTAATTTTCCCCGGGTAAAATTGAGATCATCGATACCATTTATAGGTACCAAATGTAAATGCGCATGCGGCACCTCAAGCCCAACAACCGCCAAGCCTACCCGGTTACAGGGAAACGACTTTTCAATTGCTTTTGCTATGGGTTTCGAAAATACCAGCATCCGGCTCAGGTAGTCGTCGGGCACATCGAAGAACTTATCGATCTCCAGTTTCGGTATCACCAGTACATGCCCTTCAACTAACGGAAAAATATCGAGGAATGCGAAGAACTGATCATCTTCAGCAATCTTATAAGCCGGTATTTCACCGGCTATGATCTTTGAAAAAATGGTCATACGTCCGGTTATTCTTATTTAATATGATTGAATGCAAATTGCAACCAATGGGAGAACGGTTCGCTGTACTTAAACAGAGATCTCTTCAATTTTAAATTTGAGCGTACCGGCAGGCACCTGAACCTCCGCCACGTCGCCAACAACTTTGCCAAGAAGGCCCTGGCCAATAGGTGAAGTAATAGAGATCTTTCCCAGTTTCAGATCGGCCTCTTTTTCAGAAACGATGGTATAGGTGATCTTTTTCTTATTGGCAAGATTGGTGATGGTAACTTTTGTAAGAATAGACACCTTGCTGGTATCTACATTCTCAGTATCTAATATTCGAACACTGGCGATATCGTTTTCCAGCTTTTTTAATTTAGCCTCCAGAATGCCCTGGGCTTCTTTGGCAGCATCGTATTCGGCGTTTTCTTTCAAATCTCCTTTCTCACGTGCTTCTGCGATAGCCCGGGCAGCCGCCGGACGATCAATCGTACGCATACGCAACAACTCCTCTTTCATTTGCTCAAGCGTTTCTTTTGTAACGTATAAAACACTACTCATAAAAACCTCCTTATTTTAAACCAGATATAATTTGGTGTTCGGCTATAAACAGAAAAAAAGAACAACGCCTCTGGGCTGAAGCGTTGCACTACTGTTATAAAACAAAAATAAAGTTTTTTTCAGAATGATTAAGATCCGGGGGTTTATTTTTTAACCGGCAAACCGTTAAAAATTGAACCGGCATTAAAAACTCATTAGATTCCGGGTTATTCGTATACAAAACTTCAGGGCCCGATTCAGGTCAAACAATAAAGTTCTATATTCCCAGCTTCTCCAATACCACACTGGCCATTTTATAATACGCTTCCTGACTATACCCGGCAATATGGGGCGTAATCAACACATTTGGCTGGTGCAAAAGCCAGTCCAGCTCTTTCTTCTCAGGCCCGGTCCAGGTTTCGATCTTCTCATTTTCCAGTACATCTAGGCCGGCGCCGGCAATTTTATTATTCTGCAATGCCCTTGTGATAGCTCCGGTTTCCTGCACCTTGCCGCGCGACGCATTCAGAAAAAATGGTTTACGTTGAAGGGCATTGAAAAAAGCATCATTGGCAAAATGAAAAGTTTCATCGGTCAATGGCAGGTGTAAACTTACCACATCGGCATAACGGGTTATCTGTTCCAGGTTGGCTTCACGTACATAGCCTTTTGCAAAATCAAATTTATATTTATCACAGGCCAGCACCGTAACATCGAACGGGGCCAGTAAACGGGCAAAGGCGCTGCCGGTATTGCCATACCCGATTATACCCACCGTTTTGCCGGTAAGCTCAATACCCCGGTTGGCATCACGGATCCATTTACCTTCCCTGATCTCCTGCATACTGCTGTTCATGCGGTTCATAAGGCTTAACAACATCCCCAATGAATGTTCAGCAACTGCATTGCGATTGCCTTCGGGACTGCTTACGCATTTTATCCCTTTGCTTTCAGCATAGGCAACATCGATCAATTCCATACCACTGCCAAGGCGGCCGATCCATTTCAAATTCGTTGCCCGGTCGAGCATGGCTTTATCGATCTTTATACGGGTGGTAACGATCAACCCTTCCGCTTCATGAATAGTTTCCAGCAGTTCTTCATAAGTAATAGCCGGAACATGTTGTATGGTAAACTCTTTTTTCTGTAACTGTTCTAATAGCCAGTCGTGTACTTTGGCCGTAATAATAACTTTTTTCATCTTAATGGAGTTCAATATATCACAGGGTGAGCTACGCGCCTGCCGGTCAATAACCCACCCGTCAGCTTTAATTATTTCATTGTAAAAGTAAGCCGGGCAAAATCATTTACCGTTAATTGTTCGGCCCTTTTATCGAATATGGGGTCTTTTAATGCTTCGGGAGTATATAAACTTTTTACCGCATTACGCAAGGTCTTGCGCCGTTGGTTGAAAGCAGTTTTTACCAGCACAAAGAACCTTCTTTCACTACTCATCTCGGGTATGGCCTGCCTCGGTGTCAGCCGTATAACCGCGCTTTTAACTTTAGGGGGTGGATTGAATGCATTCTCATGCACTTCAAACAGATACTCTACATCGAAAAACGCCTGTACCAGCACACTTAAAATGCCGTACACTTTATTGCCCTCGCGCGCAACCACCCGCTGCGCTACTTCTTTCTGGAACATGCCTATCACCACCTCTACACTGCCCTTCCATTCCAGCACCCTGAATAAGATCTGGGAAGAAATATTGTAAGGAAAATTGCCAACCAGGGTAAATGGTTCACTAAAAGGCTGGTCAACCGTCAGGAAATCGTGGTGAATGATCTTTGTTTGTAAAGCCGGGTATTGCTGCTTTAACCAGTTCACTTTCTCTTCGTCGAGCTCAACGCATTTAAGATCGATACCGGGCAAATTAAGTAAATATTTGGTCAATGCGCCGCCGCCCGGGCCTACCTCCAGCAACCGTTGAAACGGATGTTGTTGCAGCGCCTGCACTATTTTACGGCAAATATTTTCGTCGACCAGAAAATGCTGCCCCAATGATTTTTTGAGTGTATACACCGGGCAAAAATACGAAGAAGTTGATAAGTTGATGGAGTTGATAAAGTTGCCCAGGAAAAGACAGGAGAAGCATTAAGGAGGAAGTTGACGAGTTAACTGGCTAACCGGTTGGCAAGGCCTCATTTGCATACACCCTGCGTGGCCTCAGCCTCACGAAATTGCAGCAGGGGCCCGGGGAAATAAATAAGAGGTAGGGTTTGCATTCAGGAATGAAAGACAACCGTACCTCTTCTTGATCCGCATGAAACTTAAACCTTAGTCAACCTTATATTGTAACCATCCTGTTCTTTTTGAAATTGAAGAAATGCTTCGTGCATACCGGCACTTCAGCATTACCAGTTGCATATACCCTGCATAGGAATGCCTGTCACTTACATCAGCACTGTATAATGGAACCGAAGCCGGTAACTTTTCAATGGCTGCATTGGCATTTACACCCCTGTTACCGCCTTTCATTACATTAAGGATATCATCGGCCAGTTTATCGGTTGTTACCGTGCCATCGACCGTTATGTTTGAAATAAAAATATCGTTGGCGAGCTTATCGGTTGTTACCGCGCCATCGTTTGTAGTATTTTTTGGTGAAGATCTCTTACCGGCAGGTTGTGCCGGCTGAGTACCCTGGTATTTGATATAACCGGGCGATCGCTGTGGGTTATTTTGTGCCTGTATATGTTCACAACATACAGTTATGATCAACACAGCCAATAGGGTGTTCTTCATAAAATACGGATCTACGGAACCTATAAACGTACCATTCAAAAAATTATTGGTAAAAGGAAGATAAAATAAACACTTATGTATGTATAATTCTATAAGATTGATGAATTAATCGCCTGTTGTATACGCCACAAACAACACATCGTTATTTTACCAGTATCATTCTGTCAATAAACACGTCATCACCTGCAAGTACTTTTACCGTGTACACTCCCTTTGCCCAACTGCGAAAATCATTTATACTAACGGAAGAATACCCTTGCTGCACCTGTGTATTCAACGTCTTCAATAACTGACCCGTTACATCATAGACCATCACCCGTACATCTCTGTCGGCCATTGAATGTATATTGATCTGTACGCGGTCGCGTACAGGGTTCGGCTGCAAAGTAATACCTGTAACGGCGCCATTGCTTAGCGCTACTTTTATCACTTTGCTATATTGCACTTCGCCATTGCGTGCAGATATCTTTACACGATAATACGCATACGAAGTTCGCAGTCCCTGCACTTCATCGACGAGCCTGTAGGCAGCATACCGCGCAGTGGATGAATGGCTGTTTACGGTATCGATCAATGTAAAATGAACACCATCGATGCTTCTTTCAACGGTGAAATGTTGTATCTCGTGGTTCTTTGTAACCGACCAGTTCAACTGTACATTGTCGTTTGCAGCCATCCCTTTAAAAGTCATTTCATTATTGGCAAGAACGGTACAAAGCGGGTCGTGAGTGACCACTACCGTATCGGTTGCATAGGTTGGGCAACCGTTTTCAAGTGTTTGGGTAACGACATATGTTCCCGGATAATCAACGACAATTGACGGACCGGTATGTGAACCTACAATATGCCCGTTGCTGGTGGTCCAGGTATAAACAGACGTTGAGTAAGGATTTACCACATCAAGCTGACTAATACCAATGGCGCCGCAATACATGGGTATATCCGCTGCGGCGGTTGCCAGCGGCGGTAAAAACAGATCGAGCGGACCAACAAAATCCTTTAACTCGGCACTGAATGAAGATGAGGAACGCGTTTTAACCAATATCTTACTAAATGGCAAACTACAACTGTTTACACCTATCAGGGCGGCAGGGTTAAGCCCCAGAACGGTAAGATTAACCCCAAACTCCATTAACTGGTTTGTTTCAAAACTGGTAACAACACTATTATTTGCCCTTACCAGTTTAAAAGGCCCGGCCCAGGTAGTACTTGTATTTTCTGTTCCAAAATAAAAAGGATCACCGGTTTTAGGTTGTATGCCGGCATAGCCGAATTGCGAACCGGAATGAGCGCCATCGAAAGTACCCGTCCAGTCAAACGAAGCGGGAGTTATTGAAAGTGATGCCCTGTCGATCCATATACGTGCTTCTATGGAGCTCAAGCCGGAACCGCCATAATCTGCCGAGAAGATGATATCGCCGGCTTGGGTTAATTTACCCGAGGCGTCGAATTTCCATGAAGTATGCCCGGCATCGGGTCCATAACCTGTAAACGAATGGGTGCTTCGGGTGTATAATATATCGGTTTGGTATAGTTCAAAATCAAAGTACCGGTTACCATTATTTGACTCCAATGCAACAGCGCCAAACATCCAGAGCGTATCGGCTATTGTTAACGTTGGGCCTTCGCGCCGTATATGCACATAGGCATCAAGAATATCATTCTTATCGGGAACCGAGTTGTAATCGGGACATCCCCAGTTTGCCGGGCTCATACCGTTCTTATTGGAACCCAGCGCAAATACAGTTGAATCAACATTGTGGTAGTCGCGCACAAACATGGCATCGATCAATGTCTTTGAACCATCAATTTGAGAATGTACCGGATAATTCATTTTGCGAAAGAAAGGAGTGGTTAGTCCAATGCCGGCGGCATATTGAGTTGTAATGGCGGCAGCGCCTGTAGTGTCAATCACAAAAACACTGCTGCTGGTAGAACCGTTCCTGAAATACCAGTCATCATTGCCAGCCAGCACACCATTATTGAACCAGTTGTTCTGCACATCGGCATCTACACCAAATTTTCCCCTGATGATCGGCGAGCTTATCTGCGCCTGTGCCCAGGCAGCGCTCAGGAGCAGCAGCAGCAGGGGGATGTTTTCACAAATACGGATTTTCATACAAACGGATTTTATTCTTCAATCTCAATTCAACACTACTCAAAAATCCCAGTGCGGTATCCGCAAACTGGCCAGTTCAGCAGGAAAAGGAATACATAATTTTTAGTGTTTCTGCAGTAGGGCCGATTGATGATAACAAATGTATAAAACATTATATTACAATCATATAGAATACATATATAATGGCATGCATTGATAATTGGTTTCCCATAAATTGTAGGTATTAGTACCTAAAAAACAGGACTGAGATGTAGAATGGGCCATGTAGCATGAACGCTTTTGGACAGGATCGCAGTGGCGGGTATTACTTTGGCGAACGTACGAGATGCCTGTATTTAAGGCTTACCGGCTGCACCCTGAAGGAGGAAGCAGTAAGCTTCCGGTTTTCCTTGAACATTATATCGTAAATTAGCCGCTTCAATAGTAAACTCACAATGAACGCACAACAACAAAAACCCATAATAGGCATTTCGATAGGCGATTTGAACGGTATTGGTACTGAACTTGTCATTAAGACCCTCAACGACCATCGCCTGCTCGAGCTTTGTACCCCCGTTATTTTCGCATCTAACAAAGTCATCAATTTTTACCGCAAATCAGTACCCGATATCAATTTCAGCTATCAAAGCATCAAGGAACTGAACCGCGTGAACATCAAACAGATCAATATCTTCAATTGCTGGGAAGAAGAGGTTGGCATTACGCCCGGCCAGCTTTCCGATATTGGCGGTAAATATGCCATTAAATCGCTTACCACCGCGGTTCAGGCGCTGAAGGAAAACAAGATCCATGGACTGGTTACCGCGCCCATTCATAAAAAGAATACCCACAGCAACGAATTTAACTATACAGGCCATACGCCTTACCTGAAACATATTTTTGGCGTACAGGACGTAGCGATGCTGATGGTTGCCGGTAACTTCAGAGTAGGTTTATTAAGCGAGCATGTTCCCTTAAGCGAAGCCGCCAAATATGTTACCCGCGATAATATTCTGTCGAAACTGAGCATCATCAATAATTCGCTTATCAAAGATTTTGGTATCGATAAACCCAAAGTAGCCGTACTTGGTTTGAACCCGCACGCCGGCGATGAAGGATTGATTGGCCGTGAAGAAGAGGAGATAATCAAACCTGCTATTAAAGACGCTCGTCATTTTATGCTGGCTATGGGCCCATATAGCGCCGACGGTTTCTTCGCCCGCAAACATTATGAAAAATTCGATGCGGTGCTGGCTATGTACCACGATCAGGGATTGATCCCTTTCAAATCACTGGCTATTGGCGAAGGCGTTAATTATACAGCGGGTTTACCGGCTGTACGCACTTCACCCGACCATGGGACAGCCTTTGATATTGCCGGAAAAAATAAAGCAGATCACAGTTCATTCCTGACTGCTATTTTCGAATGTATAGATATCATCAATCGCCGTCAGGGTTACTTTGAAAGCCATCGCAACCCGGTGAAGAAAGTTACCCCTGCCATCCTGGCAAATGTGGAAGATGAGAAGATAGAAGAAGATACGAACAACGAATAATCAGAAGAACGAATAAACAAAATACCCTCCCGACCAAAGTCAGGAGGGATTTTTATTTTGATAGGACAAGTAGGCTAAGGTTTAAGAAATACGTTTGCCGGTAAGAGCAACTATCTCTGCCATAAGCTAAGGTTTAAGAAATAAGATGCCAGTCATTGCAACTATTTCTTCATGCAAAAACATAGGTCAAGGTTCGCTGATAAGTTAGATGGTCAGTTAACCATCTATGCAACGCATAAGCTAAGGTTTAAAAGGTAAGTTCACACATCAGAGCAACGATATCATGCCAAATACAGGTATCCCCCATGTAAGCCGGGGCCAATAGAAAGAGAATATTTTTAGTTGTAAAGCTGGTACTTGACCCGCTATCTGTAGTCTTTAACCGTTCTTCCCGGAACAACAGCACAGGTACTTAATGAATGATAATTACCGGAGGGTAATTGAAAGAGCCGCAGGAATAAAGACATGTTTTCAGTTTTCAGGTGTACTATTCACATTTAAAAATGCGCTTATATAACGCATGTGATGAATATATTATTTCTCTTAAAAAATAATAAAGAATAGCACTTACCCATCAACTGGCTGATAATCACCAATATGAATTTTATCAACAAAAAACTATTTGATATAAATCAATCGCACTGTAAAACATCCATGTTGAATGTTATTAAAAAACCTATTTGAAGAGATCGTTCGATAATCCTTTGTTGATGCTATAGCTGGTGTAGGAGATCTGAATTTTACCTTTTTGATTGCCGTTCGCCATATTGGCCTTTGGTTTTTGTTCGCCTGCATCGTAATCGAAGGCAAGGCCTTTGGGTAGTTTATAATCCCTGGTGGCAAACAGGAATGTGATGGTATCGGGCAGGCCGCGGCTGGTATACTTACCGTATTGCATTTCCATTTCGTAGGTGCCGTTCTCACGGGTTGTAATGATAGCTTTTTTCACCAGCGCGTCTTTCTCATCTATATACAGGGTAGAAACCACTACATCGCTTTTTTCATCGAGCGGTAATAATTTAACGATGGTCACCGCTGCGCCTTTCACTGTTCCTTTGCCGGCCGGTACGGCGGTATAATTATTCCCTTCAAATAAAGCCGCCAGGTTTATATTACCACCACCCTTTGGAACAATGGAAATACCATCCTGTTTTTTGATCTTGAATTTATCGGGCTTTTTATAATATATGGTCACCTTTGACTCAGGCACTTTCATAAACGAAACATCGGTTTTCATTACTCCTTCAGCCTGGTAGTCGGTAACAATCGCCAGCTTCTCTTTTACTTTAGTTATCAGGGCATTGGCATCCTGTGCCCGGCCTGCAAAAGCAGGCAACAGGAACAGCATCAACAAAAAGGCGGGAACAGATGGTTTCATACCCAATATTTTCATTCTGCAAATTTACTATTCGCCTCCCGGCCCCAAATGAATTTAACGAAGCCTTACAGAAAACTGTCGGCATCGCGGTAGGCTTTTATGAGGGCAACCTCCCCCTCCTTCCCCTGTTGAAAATTCCCATGCTCCATGCCCAGGATGCCTTTAAACCCTTTGCTATGAATGTGCCTGAAAATATTCCGGTAATTCATTTCGCCCGTGCCGGGTTCCTTTCTGCCGGGGTTATCGCCTATTTGCAAATAACCGATCTCATCCCAGGATTTATTAAGGTTGTTGATGATATCGCCTTCGTTACGTTGCATATGGTACATATCGAACAACATTTTGCAGGCCGGGCTATTCACTGCTTTGCAGATCATATACGCCTGGTCGGAATGACGAAGGAACAGGTCGGAATTATCGCTCAGCATTTCAAGCACCATTACCAGCCCGTGCGGTTCAAGAATAGCGGCGCCTTTACGCAGGGCGGTTATAACGTTTGCGGTTTGATAATCTAAGGAAAGCGACCTGTCGAAATTACCCGGCACAACGGTCATCCATCTGGCGCCGCAACGTTTGGCAACCTCAACGGCAGTTTTACAGTCACTGATCATTTTATCGATCCATTCCTGCTTTCCGGTGGTGAGGGTGGTTTTCCAGTGCCAATTGTCTGAAGTGATCACAAACACACCCATATTCATACCCAGCTTCTGCAGTGTATCGCCTATTTTCTTTTGCATTTCGGGAGTGCGGCCCATCATCCCATTGTCTTCAATAGAACGGAAACCATGGTCGTACCCGAATTTTATCTGATCGA
>CBIHPC010000138.1:0-15806 GCA_966211305.1 uncultured Niastella sp. | reverse complement strand
GTACAAAAACGATAATGGTTCCCAAACAGCCGCCACCCCATTTCCAGGCGGCATACCCTGCTATCAAACCTCTGAGCCAGTCACGCATATTAAAAGTTTATATCAACAGATTAAAAATTATGCCAGGGCAAAGATCATTGAAAATGGAAACCGCTTTGCCAGGTGCCGTTTCAAACGGCCATACATGCCGATCTCGTGCAAATGGACTATCTTAGTGATCATTTTTAACCAGCCAGGTAGTCCGCTATGCTTCCATGGAAAACGATCATACAATTACAGAAAGACAGTGATTGCCCTGTTTACCTGCAAATAGCCAATTCCGTTATACAGGAAATGCGCAAAGGGCGGGTTGGTCCCGGCATTAAACTGCCCGGAACCCGGCAAATGGCCGAAATACTGGAAGTACATCGTAAAACGATCGTACGCGCCTATGAGGAGCTCGATGCCCAGGGCTGGATAGAAATGCATCCTTCAAAAGGAACCTTTACCAGCAAAGAACTGCCCGAAATAAACGCCCGCCGTTTTTCAAATACGGTCAAACAAAAGAACTTTGCGGCTACAACCGGTTATACCGTAAAAGTGAATACGGTCACCCGTTCCCCTTCATTGCCTTTACGGCATATAACCGGTTTTCACGATGGCCCCGATATGCGGTTGATCCCGGCCGATGAGATCGGCAGGGCTTATAAAAGCGTTTTGTCGAGAAATACCTACCTGAAATTCATGTCGTATGTTGAAACGCCCGGTGTGCAAAAATTCAGGGTTGTTCTCTCCGACTATCTGAATGCCAGCCGCGGCCTGCAAACCACATTTGAAAATATCCTGGTTACCCGCGGCGCTCAAATGGCGATATACCTGCTTACGGCCATATTATTTGCAAAAGGCGATACCATCATTGTAGGCGATACAAACTACTATTATGCCGATCATGTTTTTCTGGAGGCCGGTATGCAACTGGCGCGCGTGAAGGTCGACGAATACGGCATAGATGTAGATGCCATTGCGAAACTTTGTACACGCAAAAAAATAAAAGCGTTGTACATCACCTCGCACCACCACTACCCCACCACGGTAACCCTGGCGGCTGCCCGCCGTATTCAGTTGTTGTCGCTTGCCGAAAAGTATGGGTTTATTATCATCGAGGACGATTATGATTACGACTTTCATTACTTAAGCAGTCCCATGCTGCCCCTGGTAAGCGCCGATACAAAAGGCATGGTAGTATATATCGGCACGCTCAGCAAAACCATTGCACCTGCCATTCGAACCGGTTATATTATAGCGCCGCAAAATCTTATTCTCGAACTAAGCCGCTTACGGCAATTGATAGACGTACAGGGCGACCCTATTATGGAACTGGCGCTTACCGAAATGTTTGAAGAAGGGCATATAAAAAGACATATGAAAAAGGCACTGCTGGCCTATCATAAACGCCGCGATTTTTTATGCGGACTGCTGAATGAAAACCTTTCCGACATTATCGAGTTCAAAATACCCGATGGCGGACTGGCCATCTGGGCTAAATTCCATAAATCGGTTCCACTGCCCCCGCTTACAGAAAAATTAAAATCGCAGGGACTCATTCTTTCAAATGGTTTGATCCATAATACCTCGCCTATCTCACTGAATTCCACCCGAATGGGTTTTGGCTGGATGAATGAAACGGAAACGGAGTACGCCGTTGAACAACTCACTAAGGCCATCCGCTCAAAATAATAATTCCGATTCTCCGTTATAGTGCCGAATTTTTTAATGCGTGTTGACCAGAAGTAAAGCCCCCGGCGCATTCTGACTTATCATGTTCCCATAACACTGGTTTCATTTACTGTTGCCCCATTAAACCGGACTACCTGGAATATAAAAACCGGATGCCGTAATAGTCCGAATACCATTTACCTTTACAACCGATTATTAATGTTTTAAAAGTTTAAGCCATGAAAAAGTTGTTCATCATGTTCTCAGCACTGCTTCTTAGTTTCAGTTTGATCGCCCGTGATCCTGTTCCGGGTGAGATCGACGAGAAACTGATCAAAACGTTCAGCACCAGTTTTCCCAAAGCCGAAAAAGTAAACTGGTATGAAATGCCCAAAGCGTGGGTGGTAAATTTTGTTGCCGATGGGATTCGTTCACGCATCGTATACCTGAAAGATGGAAAAGCAACCGAGTTTACCCGTTACTATTCCGGGTCGGGTTTGCCATTCGTGATCCGCTCTAAGGTCAAAAACACTTATCCTAACAAAAATATCTTTGGCGTGGTAGAGGTTTCCATCATGACCGAAGGCGGCAATTCCAGGATGGATTATTTTATAAAACTGGAAGATGCAAAGACCTGGATAACCGTAAAATCGGACAATGAGGCGAATTTTAGCGTGGTAGAAAAATACAGAAAAGCGCAATAAACCGAACCGGAATTAAGTTTATATTGCAGAACAAAGGCAGAGGGGTTGAAAGTTATACTTTCAGGCTTCTGCCTTTTCGCTTTTTAACCCAACCTTGTCCTGTAAACGGCCGTATTATATTAAATTAATACCCCATTTGTTCAAAATTAAATATCACCGTAACAATTATTAGTATTTTTGCTCAGAAAAAATACATCTGAAAAAACGTATCCGATGCACCGCCTTAAACCCCTGATAACGGCCCTTCTAATCATTATTTCGATACCGGTATTTGCCCAAACAAAGTCACTGTACAGCTTTCAGGAACTTTCCCGTATTTATTACAAAAAGCAAAAAGATTCCCTGTCAAAAGCCTGGGTATGCCCGGCTACTTATAAAGAAAAGAACACCCAGAAAAAATACAAAGAGATCTGGGACGGCCGCACCAGCTTTTTTACCGAAGCCATCGATGGCAACAATTATATCCGCGATAAAGAAGTATATGAATATGTAGAGGGCATCATTACCCAGATAGTACAGGCAAATAAAACATTGATACCGGTGAAGCCTATGTTGGTTATCGACAGAAGCTCCTCTGTGAATGCATATGCGATCGGCAATAATATCATTGCAGTGAACCTGGGTTTGATCGTTTTTTCAAAAACAAAGGAAGAACTGTCACTGGTAATAGCACACGAATTATCACATAACATTCTTACGCATCCTGAAAATGCCATGAAGCAACGCGCCGAATGGCTTACGTCAGATGAGTATGAGAAATCGCTGAACTCAGTGCTCGATTCAAAATACGAACGGCTTACCCGCCTGAAAAAAGTGCTGGAGAACTATTCGTTCAGCAGAAGCAAACACCAGCGTTACCATGAAAGCGATGCCGATTCGCTGGCGATCGTTTTATTGAAGAAAAGCAATATTCCCTTCCAGGCTGATTTTTTTCTTCGGCTCGACAGCGCCGATGTCGTATACCAGCACCCGCTGAAGAACCCGGTTAAAAGCTATTTCACCGCATATAACCTGCCTTTCGAAGATGCCTGGACAAAAAAACGGTCAAAAGGGCTTTCAGCACGGGTCTATAATTTTAAAGATACTACCGGCGTAAGTGACTCTTTAAAAACACACCCCGACTGCGTTGAAAGATATAATAAGACCCGCAGCCAGAATGTTCCCGCTACGCTCACCAGCATACCGGCTAACATCTACGAAAAAGCAAATAAGATGCTCATCTGGAATATGTATTCCAACATGAGCCTTACCCCCTGCCTGTACCGCATCCTGCTTGAAAAAGATAAAGGCAATACCGACGAGTGGTACGATTTCATGTTCAATAATATCATTTCGGGTTTATATTATTCCGACCGCGAACTGCATCGTTTTAACGCCATTGGTGTGGTTCAGAAAGAATACATTTCAAAAGACTATTATGAACTGCAAACCATGCTGGAACAAATTCCACGTGAGCAGCTCGAACAATATTGCAAGTCCTTCCAAAATGCCGGCTTCTGGAATAGCATGCCCGCCAGCGAAAAGGCATTGAAAAACCTTTTGTCAACACTGGCGCTCGACCCCGATATGTCTGAGAATAACAGGTCGAAGGCTGCCCGGGAATTTTCTGTAAGCAATGCCAACAGCATGTATTATGAATTTGCCAGAATTTTCGAAAAGCAATAATGCTCACCTATAAAATATAACCAACCAAAACAGATGAAAAAAATCCTGACAGCATTCCTGCTGCTATGCTCGGTATGTGCCGCACAAGCGCAAACCAAAGTTTTTAAAGAAGTGAACGAGGATATTCAGTCACAGGTAAAACCCATTTACCAGGATAACTCCCTCGTTGGTTACGTGGTATTTACCCAGCTTGAAAAAGCAAGCGCCGATTCGTTCAACTATAAGATCACCCTTATGGATGAAAACCTGAATGATATAGGAGTGGTAAATTTCAAAGAGATCAAACTCTTTTTATACGGCGTAACATTTGAACAGGATGTATTATGCCTGGCTTATTTTAAAAGTAACTTCTACTTCAAGGAATATACCAGCAGAAAAGAATATAAAGCAGCCGAGCAAAACGAGAAAACAGCCATTTTAACCCAGTTCCTGAGCCTCGATGGCAAAATAATAAAAGCCAATAGCCTGAACGTAACCGTAAAGAAATCGGAATGGTCGGGCAAAATGGGCAACAAATCGTATATGGGTAGCGGTGCCCTGAAGAACGTGCACCTGCGCAACATTCCCGGAAAGGGATTTGCATTGTGTTATGGCGATGAACAAAAAAATACGCTGGTTGCATTCAATACAGCCGGCAACCAGTTATGGACAAAACCTGTTAAAATTTACGAAGGCGCCAGCCTGGCAAACATGTTAACCGCCGGAAAATATGTTTATGTGCTGGCCAAAAACAAACCCGATAGAAGAAATGGCGATATGAACCTGGGCGGTTATGAAGTATTGGGGTTTCATATAGCTGATTCTGCTGCTCCTTTCAAACATGCCTTAAAAGATAAACAGGGAAATTCATTAACCATAAATTCGTTCTCAAATGACCCGGTTACCGGCAACCTGTTTATAAGCGGTTGTGTGATCGACCCACGAAAAGGGAATGATTATGCCACGCCCAAAGCCTTTGCCCGCGGTGCATTTGCAGGCGTATACTCTTTAAATATCAATGGCCCGAAGAAAAGCGATATCAGTGAAGTTTATTCATACTGGAACGATGGTTCTCAGTCGCTGTTTTCGAAAAAAGGCCAGAACCTCAACAGCAGAACGTACTGCTGGTATGAGGGCGGAATAAAAGATTACCAGGGAAACACCTATTTCTTTGGTACCAGCTTTGTTAAAAAAGCAAAGGTAGGTTCTATAGTAGCTTCAGTTGTCACCGCACCTACTGTTATCATTCCATTGTACATCTCCATGTTTGGTTACAATAAAGTAAGGATCGACAATACTGTATTACTTAAACAAAGTTCCAAAGGCGTTCTATCAAACGAAAGCGCTATTCGCGGCGATGAAGGTGGTTTTTACCTGAACAAACTCGGTTGGATGTTCGATACAAGAAAGTACATGACCGCTTCGAACCCCGAAACCAAAAACACGTATCTTATCATTTCAGACAAAAAGAACTTCTTTATTTACAGCCTCACCGCAAAAAAAGTGATCCGTACCGTTCCGCGTAAGGAGGGAAATATTTTCACTTATATTTTCCCGGCCAAGGAAGGACATATAATGGTATCTGAATACAACAGAAGGGAAAGATCTACCACCGTTTCAATCGAATCTTTATAATGCCGTCATAAAATAGTAAAAGCCTCCTATTGAACCGGGAGGCTTTTTTTTACAGTGATTATAATTTTTTAGAAAAGTACGGCACATCGTCCCTGCTCACCGTTTCTTTTTGTTGCCAGTACGCAAGCGTAACAGTATGGCCATCGGGTGTTTTTAATAATCTTCCGAAGATGGCGTTGACAGGATTGAAGGTAACATCTGTTACACCAATAGTAAATGTCGCCGGTGGCTGCGCTGCTGCTTCAACTGGCGTGTCTGTTGCGGCCGGTGCGGCTGCTGCCACTGCTTTGGGTGGCGGTGAAGCTGCCACTACCACTGTATATTTATTGAACTCCAGTAATGGTCTTAAAAATTCGATGCGTTGCTGCGAGGCATTCTTTTCCACTATGGCGCATTTAACGCCACCCAGCTCTTCAAACTCATGATTCTTATTGATAGCCATAATAAAAGTTAAATTCCAAAAACCAAATAACAGGAACCAAAAAATACAAATCTTAAAATACTAATCTCAAAAGACAATTCGCCAAAATCAAATAAACAACACTGAAAGCCAGGCCGAGCACCCTGAACTATGAACTCAAAACCCAAAACTCAGTGAATAGATATAATCATACACATAGCCCGCCAGTCCGGTTACAATGATCCCTGCCACACAAATAAACATGGCCAGTTTTGGATAAACAGGAATGGCCAGCCGCTCGATGGGCTGCTCACTGGCATCCATAAAGATCGCCTTTACTATGCGCAGGTAATAATAAAATGAAATGATCATGTTCAATGCCGCCACCGTGATCAGCACATAATTGCCTTTACCCGCCCCCGATAGCAACAGAAAGAACTTACCAAAGAAACCCGCGGTTGGGGGCACACCTGCCAGCGAGAACAAGGCAATTGTAAGTACCCACGATAAAACCGGGTTGGATTTGTAAAACCCCTTATAGTCGCTCACCTGTTCGCGCCCGGTTACCGAACTTACCAGTGCTACCACCCCAAATGCAGCCAGGTTCGAGAACACATAAATAAGCACAAAATAAACAACCGATGCAGTACCGGGTTGTGAACTTCCGGTTATACCAACCAGAATAAAACCGATCTGCGCTATGGATGAAAAGGCCAGGAACCGTTTGATATTGTTTTGACGGATGGCAAAAAGGTTGCCGATGAGTATTGTTACCACCGACAAAACGAACAACATATTATACCAGGCGCCGGCCAGAGGTTTAAATACGGTGTACAGGACCGAAACAAACACAAACAATACCGAGCCCTTTGAAATTACCGATAACCATGCAGTGACCGCTACCGGGGCGCCTTCATACACATCGGCCGTCCATAAATGAAAAGGCACGATGGAGATCTTAAAGGCAAACCCTGCCAGTAATAATACAAAGGCAAAGATTTGTAACGGCGCTCCATTGAGCTGAGAACTTATTTCGCTGAAAGTAAGGGTGCCGGTAGCGCCATACACCAGCGAAATGCCGAACAATAATAAACCCGATGCAAAGGCTGATGACATAATGAACTTCATGGCGGCTTCTGATGATCTTCTTTTTCCCAGATCGAAATTGGCCATGGCCGCCAGCGGAATGCCCGATAATTCCAACCCTACATAGAACATCAGCAGGTTGCCGGCGGAGATCATAAAGAACATTCCAAGCAAAGTGCATAACAGCAAAATATAAAACTCCGGCACATGTTCATGCTTTTTGAGCCAGGAAGATGACTGCAACGAAACGATGAGGGTACCCAGACTAAGAATATTTTTTTCCAGTACGATCAGCGGATTGGTGAAGAACATGCCATCGAACAAACCCCCGGTTTGGTTACCGACTGTACCCGCCAGCAGGTTCAGCAACAACAATCCATTGGCAAGATTCAATACGGCAGCATTGGAAAGATCGCTTCCGATCTTCAACAGCAACAGCGTAAAGATGATCACGGTGATCAACAGTTCCTGTTTCATGAGTAGTAGAAATTCTGCCATAGATTATTGATTGATCAGTTCCGTTAGCCAGAACGGCGCAATGCCGATAGCTATAATTCCAATTATTAACAATCCTGCCGCTGCCTTTTCATTCCAGCCGGCATCACCCAGTGCACCGGCCTGCTGCAGCGAAACGCCTTCTACCTGTAATGGTCCCATAATTACTTTACCCATTGCCCGTAAGATATAAACTGCGGTTACCACAATTGATGCACAGGCCAAAACGGTAGCTACGCGGTACCAGTCATTTGCATTTTCCCAGGAGCCCATAAACACCGTAACCTCCGCCACAAAACCACTTAACCCCGGTAACCCCAGCGAGCACAAACCGGCTATTACAAATACCGTAGCGATAAACGGCATTACTTTCAATAAGCCACCTATTTGCGCCACCTGCCGGGTATGTGTTCTTTCATATAACATCCCAATGGCAGCGAAGAAGAGGGCCGTCATAAGGCCATGCGAAACCATTTGCAATACCGCGCCCATAATAGCCGTTTGGGTCATCATGCCAATGCCAAGCAAAACAAAACCGCAATGGCTGATGGAAGAATAGGCATTGATGTATTTAAGATCGGTCTGCATCATGGTAGCGAATGCGCCATAGATGATGGCAATAGTGGCCAGCAGAATTATGATCCATGAATACGCATGCGCCGCATCGGGCATCAAAAGGGTGGCTACCCGCAAACATCCGTACCCGCCCAGCTTCATGGAAATACCGGCGAGAAACATGGAGGCGGCGGTTGGCGCCGATGAGTGCCCATCGGGCACCCAGGTATGAAAAGGGAACAAGGCGGTGAAAATGCCAAACCCCACAAAGGCAAAGGGAAAGAAGATCAATTGCGCCTCTGCCGGAATGCCCAATTGGGCAATCTGCAACATATTGAATGTATGTGCACCGCCAGCGGTTTGCGTGCTGAAATACAAACCCGCCAGTGCCACAAACACCAATGCACTGCCGCCCATCAGCATCAACGCCAGTTTCATGGCGCTGTATTCCTTCCGGCCGCTGCCCCAGATGCCTATCAACAGGAATTTGGGGATCACCGCCACTTCAAGGAAGAAGAAGAGCGTGAACAGATCGAGCGAAATAAAAAAGCCATAGGCGCCCATGCTTAACAGCGTGAGCAGAAAGAAAAATTCTTTGCTTAATTTTTCCATTCGCCAGGACACCAGTATACTTGCAACCGTTACAAAAGCCGTCAGCATTATCATGGCCATGGAAATACCATCTACGCCAACATGGTAATGAATATGCAGCGGGGCAAACCAGACATGATCTTCCTGCAAGAGCATGGGCGTTCCATCAAACACCCGCTGGTTATGGTACATCAACAGCACATAGAACGAATAAAGCAACTGCACCACCGCACCGCTTAACGCTACAAGGCGAACCTGTTTCAGGCCATTGCATAACAGCAAAAGAATAGCAGTGATCAATGGTAATATAATTAATATCGACAGGAACATGTTCGGGATTTGTATTTTGTTTGTTACTTTATATTCAAGGCATCTTTATTATTGTATTTCCTGCTTTCCATTATCACATTAGCACATTAACCTACACCCACCAGTATATGAAAACAGCCGCCAGCGCCACTATTCCGCCAAAGAAATACAACGCATAGCTTTGCACGCTGCCCGACTGCCATGCTTTTATCCGTTCAGAAATACCGGTTGTAACCCGGCCCAACCCGTTCATCAATCCATCTACAATATGTTTATCTATCCAGGCCGCAGGTTGTGCAATACCGTTAAAAATGATCTTTTTTGTAACGAACAGGTACAGTTCATCGAAATAGAATTTCTGCCTGATGATCCGGTACAAACCGCCCATTGCGGTCGCCAGTTTGTGCGGCCTTTCGTTCTCTTTATAATATAACATATAAGCCAGCGCAATGCCTGCAAGGGCCATCGCCACCGGTGCAATGGAAAAACCAACTGGTATGGTATGCTTCGCTGCCTGCTTACCGGCTGACACATAATGCGCAAACGGAATAAAACCTACCACAACGGCGGCCAGTGCCAATACCAGCAGGGGGAACTTCATATTCCAGGGGCCTTCACCATGATGAGTATGACTATGTGTTACGGTCTTGTTCCAGAAAATACTAAAGTACAACCGGAACATATAAAAGGCGGTAATACCCGAAGTGAGCAGGGCTATATAATAAACAGGTTTATTGTTTTGCCAGGCGGTCATAAGTATCTCTTCTTTACTAAAGAAACCGGCGAATGGCGGTATACCGGCAATGGCCAGGCAGGCAATAAGAAATGTAAGATGAGTTATGGGCATATACTTTCGCAACCCGCCCATATTGCCCATTTCATTGGTATGAATATAATGAATGACAGCTCCCGCGCCGAGGAACAACAGTGATTTGAAGAATGCGTGGGTGAAAAGGTGGAAGAGCGACGCGGTATAACCTGCCAACCCCAACGCAAACAACATGTAGCCTATTTGCGAAATGGTTGAATAGGCCAGCACCCGTTTTATATCGGTTTGCGTACACGCAATGATCGCTGCGAGGAAAGCCGAAATAACGCCCACCCAGGTTATCAATTGCAATACGGAAACATCTAAAACAAACACCGGGTATAAACGGGCCACCAGGTATACACCGGCAACTACCATGGTTGCCGCATGGATCAATGCCGATACCGGGGTGGGACCTTCCATGGCATCGGGTAACCAGATGTGCAGGGGAAACATGGCCGATTTACCTGCGCCGCCTATGAACAACAGGGCAAGCGCCCAGCTAAATACAGGAATGCCTATAAAACCATAGCCTTTCAATTGCGCAAGGGCCGATGAACCCGGATCGGTTAAGCGTTGTATCAATGTGCCGAAATCGAGTGTTCCGCTATAAAACGCCAGGATCAATATCCCGATCAGGAAACCCAGATCGGCAAAGCGGGTAACGATAAATGCTTTTTTTGCCGCAGCCACGGCAGCCGGGCGATCGTAATAGAAACCTATAAGCAGAAAAGAGGATACGCCTACCAGTTCCCAGAATATATAGATCTGGAGAATGTTGGTTGAGAGCACCAGTCCCAGCATCGAAAAGGTAAACAACCCGAGAAAGGAATAATAAGTGGAAATCCGTTCTTCGCCTTTCATATAGCCGATACTAAACACATGCACCATCAGCGAAACGAATGTCACCACCACCAACATCATTACCGAAGCCGGATCGATCAGTAAACCCATATCGATTGACAGCCCCGAAGAAAACTGCAGCCAGGTAAATTCAAGTGCCTTCACCGGGGGGTATATGCCGTCTTGTTTTCCGGCAACAAAAAAATACTGATACGCTGTATACAGCGCCAGCAGCGTTGATATGAATATTAAAAGCGTTCCTATCACCCCGGCTGAACGGGCAAATGGCTTTTTGCCAAACGCCCCCAATATCACAAAACCTGCCAGTGGCAGCAGGGGAATGAGCGCTATGTATGATATGTAGTTCATGACGTGAATCGTGAATCGTGAATCGTGAATCGTGAATCGTGAATCGTGAATGGCCTCGCGAATTTTGAAACTTCAGCTATTCAATATTCTGTATTCTCTTTTTCATTTCTCGTTTCCCTGTATTCCCTTTATCACCTCTATCAACCTTACCAACTTGTCAACCTTTCATCTCCTTCACATCCTCCACATCGACAGACCGGTGACTCCGGTACAGATTTATGATGATCGCAATTGCCACAGCAGCTTCCGCGGCAGCAATGGTTATTATAAAGAGCGTAAAGAAAACGCCGTTCAGTTTATCGGGGTACAGGTATTTATTGAACGCTACAAAATTGATGTTCACACTATTTAAGATAAGCTCTATGGCCATCAGCATGGTGATGAGATTACGGCGGGTGAACAACCCGTACATGCCTATGAAGAACAGGGCCGTGCTTACAAACAATATATGTGTCAATGGTATGTTCATGATGTTTTTTCTTCTACAACCATATTTGATCCGGTTACCGGTTTATTGGAAGCGCCATTTGCACCGGCCGGCGCTGCCGGTTTTTGAACATGTTTTCCTTTAGGAGCAGATCGCAGGGCGATAACAATACACCCGATCATGGCTGCCAGCAACAACATACTCACTACTTCAAATGGCAATACAAATCCATATTCTTTCGTATCGAGCATCTGTTCGCCAATGGCCGATACCGGCACATTGAAGGGCTTTGTAGTGGTTGCGTCATTAAACCCGTAATTAGCTATTATATTATAAGAAAAAGCAAACCCAAACAGTACAGCCAGTATGGAAAACAACATACGTTTCAATGGCGGTTTTGGCATTTCACTACCCGATTGCTGGGTTAGGAAAATAGAAAAGATGATGAGCACCACTACCCCGCCCACATATACGATGATCTGTACCGCAGCAACAAACTCTACCTGCATCCAGAAATACAATGCCGCCACGCCTATAAGGCTAAATAAAAGCCAGATGGCGGAACGGAAGATCTTGCGGCTTGTAACCGCCAAAACAGCCGTTCCCAGCACAAAAGCTGAAATAAGATAGAATATGACTTGTGATGCGTTCATAATAAAAATTCCAAATCTCAAATTGCAAGAACCAAATAAAAAATGCCAAATCAAAAACCTTAAGAACTTCCTCATTCTTCATCTCCCGCCTTCCCTTTATCAACTCTATCACCTGTATCAACTTTTCAACTCCTTGCCAACTCCCCCCTACTCCACTCCCGCGCGCAACTTCGAGCCCGGTTTATTTAATTTCTTCAACAACTGACTCCTGTCATAAACACTATGTTCAAATGTCTGGGCCATTTTTATGGCGCTGGTCGGACAAGCCTCCACGCATAAGTTACACATGGTGCACAGTTCGAGATGGTACACGAACGTGTCCAGCGCTTTTTTCTTTTTGCCCTCCGGTGTTGTATCGAATTTGGTAACGATCTTGATGGTGGCGTTCGGACAGGCCAGTTCACATGCCGTGCAGCCTGTGCAGGCGTGTTCGTTATTGTCGTCATGCTCCATCACCACTTCACCGCGAAACCGCTCGGGCAGTTTCATTTGCGCCCGGTTATCGGGGTACTGTTGGGTAATGATCTCTTTGGGCCGCACAAAATAGCTGCCCGTTGTGCGCATCCCTTTCAGCAGCGAGGCAACTGCATGATACACATCTGATATATACTGCTTAATAAACATGTTATCATTTTTAAGTTAGCCAGCGTATCGGCACGCAGATTTGTTTCCTCCCCCCTTCAGGGGGTTGGGGGTGAGTTAAAAATGCCAGCCCATAATGGCGATCAACGTTATCAGCAACAGATTGAACATACTTATGGGCAATAGATACTTCCATTCAAGGCTCAGCAACTGATCAACCCGTAAGCGCGGGAATGTCCACCTGAACCACATGATCAAAAAGATCAGGAAAAATGTTTTTCCCAGGAACCATAGCGATGAAGGGATATAATCCATTATGCGATTGAACCCTTCCCAATTACCGATATGCAGCGGCATCCACCCGCCCAAAAACAAAGTGGCGCCAATAGCACACACAATAAAGATGTTGATGTATTCTGCCAAAAAGAACAACGCGAACTTCATTCCTGAATATTCGGTATGAAAACCCGCGGTCAACTCCGATTCTGCTTCTGCCAGATCGAAAGGCGCGCGGTTGGTTTCTGCAGTAACCGCGATAATAAAAATCACAAAAGCGATAATGGCAGGAAGATGCCCGCGGAACAACCACCAGCCGGTTTGTTGCGAAGCAATGATCTCCGATACCTGCAGGCTGCCTGACAATACAACAATAGAAATAATTGAAAACCCGGCCGATAATTCATAACTAACGATCTGTGCCCCGCTGCGCATAGCGCCCAGCAGGGAATATTTATTATTACTGGCCCAGCCTGCCATCAGGATCCCGATCACCGAAACGGACGATACGGCCGTCACATATAATACGCCGATATTAATATCCCATATTTGAAAACCTTTTGCAAATGCAATAGGTGCGAGGATCAGCATCGCGGCGATCATTACTATGAACGGCGCCAGGTTGAACAGGAATTTATCGGCGCCATTGGGTGTAAGCCCTTCCTTCATCATCAGCTTTAAGGTATCGGCGGTAGTTTGTAAGATGCCTTTGGGCCCCACCCGGTTGGGACCAAGCCGGATCTGCATGCGGGCGGCTACTTTCCGTTCCATCAGTACCAAAACCAACCCAAGTGTAGCAAACAACCCGATCACCAGGAACATAACGATAACGCATTCCATGATCAACGCCATGGTGGGGTTGAACGTGCTATACAACCAGTTTTGAATCGAGTCTGTTATGGTTTCTAAGCTAAACATTGTTTATAATTTCCACTTACCGTTTTAAACTGACCGAAGTAAGAAGTATGAAGTAGGTCGTAAGATTGTTCAATCATTTTAACCCTTGTCAACTTATTAACCTGTCAACTGCCTCCCCTTTATCAACTTCTATCAGCTGTATCAACTTTTCAACTTGCCCAGCCAATCAGTCAACTTCTCAACTCCTCCCCTCTACCTGTCAATATCCGGAATCACCAGGTCCAGCGTTCCCATAATAGCCATCAGGTCACCGATCTTACACCCCCTGCTGATATGACCGAGGGCCGATAAATTGGAGAAACCCGGCGATCTGAATTTTATGCGGTAAGGCGTTGTGCCGCCTTCACTCACGATGTACACCCCAAATTCGCCGCGGGCGGTTTCCACCCTTGAATAAAATTCGCCCTTCGGCAATTTCAAAACAGCTTTTGTCTTTGCCTGAAAATCGCCTTCAGGAATATTATCAATCAATTGCCCGATGATCCTGATCGACTGGCGCAGTTCTTTTACCCGCACCATGTACCGCGAAAAACTGTCGCCGCCTGTTTCTATGATCTCGTCGAATTGAACCTTATCATATACTTCATACGGATACAATTTCCTGATATCGCACTGCACGCCGCTCCCCCTTCCTACCGGTCCCGTACAACCAAATGAAACCGCATCTTCTTTCGACAAAACGCCCACTCCTTTTGTGCGGTTCTGAAAAATAATATTACCGGTCACCAGGTCGTCGTATTCATCGATCTTGCTATTGAACAGTTGAATAAAATTCTTTACCCTTTTTTGAAAATTGGGGTGAAGATCATACATCACACCACCGGGCACCATGTAGTTCATCGTTAACCGGGCGCCACAGGTTTCCTCCATTATATCGTTGATGGTTTCGCGTTCGCGGAAGGCATAAAAAAATGGCGTGAACGCGCCGAGGTCCATCGCCATAGCCCCCCACCACAGTTCATGTGAAGCAATGCGGGTAAGCTCGCCCATCAGCACTCTAATCACCTGGGCGCGCGGCGGTATTTCCAGTTGTAATCCTTTCTCAATACAAAGCGCGCAGGCGTGGTTGTTGATGTGGGCCGACAAGTAATCCATGCGGCTGGTTACATAAATGAACTGGCGATAACTAAGGCTTTCGCACATTTTTTCGATGCTGCGATGGATATAGCCTAAATGCGGTTCTATTTTTTGAATGGTCTCACCCTGTAAGGTGATCACCAGGTGCAACACACCATGTGTTGCCGGGTGCTGCGGCCCCACATTAATGACCAGCTCGCCGCCATCCGCATCAACCCCTGTATCCTCCGCATTTGAAGGAATATTATTCTGAGTGTTTACTATTTGTGTTTCTCTATACATTATAATTATATCAAAGCCTGATCATATTCACCGGGTCTTCAAAATCTTTTCTTAACGGGTGCCCTTCAAAATCATCGGTAAGTACCAGGCGGCGCAGATCGGGGTGATGCAGGAACCGCACGCCAAACAGGTCGTACACTTCGCGCTCATGAAATTCGGCCGTGCGCCAGATAGCTGATACCGTTTCTATTTCAGGGTTATTTCTATCGAGCTTCACTTTCACCACAAGCGGTTGCCTGAACGTGGTTGAAGTAAAATGATACACCATCGTTAATACTCCACCACCGGCGGTAGGCTGCGTTTTGGCTGCAGCGGCTGGCGGCCAGTCGATACACGTAAGGCAAAACAGGTAATCCATTTGCAGTACTTCATTGCGTAACCATTGCGCAAAGGATCTCCATACATCCGCTTCCACCTGTACATTCAACCATTCGCCGGTTTCATCAAAAACAGCGCC
>CBIHPC010000137.1:0-15909 GCA_966211305.1 uncultured Niastella sp. | reverse complement strand
TGATCCTGTTCAACCTCGATATGAACAATATTTGCGTAAGCGGCGGCAGCGCCTGCACCAGCGGGGCCGATCAGGGCTCGCATGTTATACGCGCCATCAACAACAATCCAAACCAGGTAACGGTACGTTTTTCGTTCAGTAAACATAATACGAAAGAAGAAATTGATTTTGTAGTTGAGAAACTGAAGGAGATGATATAAGCATCTGCTGCATGTTTTGTT
This sequence comes from uncultured Niastella sp., assembly GCA_966211305.1. Taxonomy (GTDB): domain Bacteria; phylum Bacteroidota; class Bacteroidia; order Chitinophagales; family Chitinophagaceae; genus Niastella. Next base: position 15,688 of record CBIHPC010000137.1, on the reverse strand, counting down.
TTTGCTAAATAAGAATTGGTCCCGGTTTTACCGGGATCTTTTTTTGTATATACAGATAATGCGAAAATGGGGTAAATTACTCCTCATGAACGAATGGTCTCAAAGCAGAAAAAATTACGTTATCATAGGCGTTGATATTGGCACATCGGGCACCAAGGCCATTGCGGTAACCTTCGACGGCCGGGTGGTGGCAAATACCTACGTTTCGTACAACCCCCTGCCGGGTAAACCGGGCTATCACGAGCTTGACCCTGAAATATTGTACCAGGCCGTTGTTACCAGTATGGAAAAAACGGCGCAACAGTTGCTGCCATTGGGAAAAGTACTGAGCGCCGTTTCATTTAGTACGGCCATGCATAGCCTTATAGCGGTTGATGCAAACGGCGAACCGCTTACCAATGTAATTACCTGGGCCGATGGCCGCAGCGTTGAATACGCCGAAGCATTAAAAGGCTCACCGGCCGGTCATGCGATCTACCTGCATACCGGTACGCCTGTTCATCCTATGAGCCCCCTGTGCAAGCTCATGTGGTTGCGCCATCATCAGCCCGGGGTATTTGCAGCGGCGCATAAATTTATCGGCATAAAGGAATTTATCTTTTACCGGTTCTTTGGCAAGTATCTGATCGATCATTCAATTGCCGCCGCTACGGGCCTGTTCGATATTCACAACAAAACATGGTATAAACCGGCGCTGGCTGCTGCAGGTATTACCAGTGAGCGGTTATCCACCCCCGTTCCCACTTACTATACGATCCCAAAATTAAATAAACCGTATCCCGAACGGCTGACGATGGTGGCGGATGCATTGTTTGTCATTGGCGCCAGCGATGGTTGCCTGGCCAACCTCGGCAGCCATGCTACAAAACCCGGCGACCTGTCGGTAACCATTGGCACCAGCGGGGCGGTGCGCATGATAACAACAGCGCCGGCAGCCGATCCGCAGGAGCGCATCTTCAATTATATTCTTACCGATAAATTATATGTATCGGGCGGCGCCATCAACAACGGGGTGGTATTGCTGAAATGGTATACAGAAAACTTTTTACAAAAATCATTTTCAGGCGCCTCTGATCTCAACTGGTTTATAAAAGAGGCGGCGGGCGTGCCTGCAGGCGCCGATGGGTTGCTTTTTCTTCCCTATATATTTGGCGAACGTGCGCCGGTATGGGATGCCGATGCCAAAGGAGTATTTATAGGCGTACATGCCGGTCATACACAGGCGCATTTTATGCGCGCTATAATTGAAGGAATAAATTATGCATTATACCAGGTGGCAAAATCGGTAGAAGAAACGGTAGGCGGTATTCAACATGTATATGCCAGCGGTGGTTTTATCAATGCGCCGTTATGGCTGCAATGGTTAACCGATCTGTTTGGGCGCGAAATAAAAGTGATCAGCAGTGATGATGCGTCTGCAGTTGGTGCGGCCATGCTGGGGCTGCAGGCGCTTGATATGGCCCCTATTGACGAAACGGCGCCTGTTTTCCACAATAAGCAGCAATTTAACCCCGATATGGCATTGCACGTTACATATCAGCGGTATTTTGGGGTATATGCAGGTTTATACGATAAATTAAAAGCTGATTTTCAAACGCTCAAAGAAATACGCTTAATGCAGAACGCTTAAGGCGGAATGCCAAACGCTTAACGCTGAACGCCATATGCCGAATTTCAGGAGTTTCGAATTATTCGAACAGAACGAATATCGGAGATTAGCGTTAAGCATTGAGCGTTAAGCATTAAGCATTTCTTTAACATTTTGTTTTACTTAAGAGGGAACAACTGGCATATTTTTTAAGTTATATATAGCGAAAGGCTGCACAACTCTGCCTTTCAATCGCTGTGGTTAAGTTAAAACAAGTCGTTCCGCATTGCCGGACGATACAGTCCTCCCGATAGATCGGGAGGGCTTTTTTTATACATTTGCCATACATCCCAAATCATGGGCTGTTAAGTGGAATAGTTGTAAATTGTACATCCCTTAATACAGCCGGAATGAACCAACTAACTGACCTTACCGCCGTTAAAAAGCGGGTGCAATCCATTGATATATTGCGCGGCATCGTAATGATCATAATGGCGCTCGACCATGTGCGCGATTACTTCCATATAGAAGCGTTTACCGGCGACCCGCTCAATCCCGATACTACCACCCCCATATTGTATTTTACCCGCTGGATAACCCATTTCTGTGCGCCTACCTTTGTGTTCCTGGCAGGTACCTCGGGTTATTTGATCGGCTTACGAAAAACAAAAGCCGACCTAAGCAGTTTTCTGCTTAAACGCGGGCTATGGCTGATACTGGTTGAAGCGGTTATTATTACATTGGGCTGGACGTTTGACCCATTGTACCATACCATCATTTTCCAGGTTATCTGGGCTATCGGTATCAGTATGGTGTTGCTGGGGCTGGCAGTGCGGTTGCCCTATAAAGTTATTTTTGCTATAGGCGCATTGATCGTACTGGGACATAATCTGCTCGACTATCCCGAAGCCGACCGTAAACATGATGTAGGTTTTGTGTGGGACCTGTTGCATAACGGACGGTTCGATACCTACAGTTTTGCACCCGGCCGCGTATTGATCATTGCCTACGCATTTTTACCCTGGACGGGAATTATGTTTATGGGTTATAGCGCCGGTAAATTATTTGAAGCAACGGTTGAACCCATAAAACGGCAAAAGGCTCTATTGATTATTGGCAGTGGGTTGATCGCTTTGTTTGTGGTGCTGCGGCTGATAAATGAATACGGTAATCCATTCCCATGGCCGCCGCAAAAAAATGCGCTGGCCACCTTTATGGCATTTATGAATGTGCAGAAGTATCCGCCTTCATTGATGTATGCAAGCATCACGTTGGGCCCGGCGCTTATTCTGCTGGCATTGATTGAAAATGTGCAGAACCGGTTTACTGATTATGTAAAAGTGTTTGGCCGTGTGCCGTTCTTCTATTATGTGCTGCACTTATATTTCATTCACATATTTACCGTGATCGCTTTTTACATAGCAGGTTATGGTTCAAAGGATATAGGCGGGCAAACGCCGTTCCTGTTCAGGCCGGTGCAGTTCGGGTACCCGCTGTGGGTGGTGTATGTTATCTGGATCGTATTGATCCTGGCTTTATATCCTTTATGCAGATGGTACAATAAGTACAAAGCCACACACGATAAGTGGTGGCTGAGTTATTTGTAATGCCGAACGCTTAACGCTAAACGCGAATACAGGTGAACGCCGAAAGCCGAAAGGTCAAAGTCAAAAGCGAATACAAAAGACAACTGCACGCTTCAAGCTAATACAGGTTACCCTGAGGATTCTACCAGCGATTACTATACGTTATTGGCAAGTTCATGCGTAAGTTTTAACGGAATCTGTATTTAATTAGCAATTATTCAATTAGCTAACCCTGTATTTGTCTTCCATTATCACATTATCGAATTATCCAATTATTTCACCAGTCCTTTTATCTCGTTCAGCTTCATCAAAGCTTCTACAGGAGTCAATCTATTGATGTCGATATCATTCAGCATCTTTCTGATGTCATCGAAGGTTTCGCTGTGGGCATCGAAAATGGAGAGCTGTACTTTTTGGGTGGAGATCTGTTTTACCTGTTCGGTGAGTTTATTTTGGGTGCTTCCATCCGGCTGGTCCTCGTGTTTCTTTTCCAGCAGCTTTAAGATTTCATTGGCGCGGTCGATAAGGGCAGGGGGCATGCCGGCCATTTTGGCCACATGAATACCAAAACTGTGGGTGCTGCCGCCGGGCGCCAGTTTGCGCAGGAAGATGATCTTATTGCCCACTTCTTTATTGGTAATATGGTAGTTTCGGATGCGCGCCAGTTTGTTCTCGAGTTCGTTCAGCTCGTGATAGTGCGTGGCGAACAATGTTTTTGGTGCGTGGGGGCTTTGGTGCAGGTATTCGGCAATGCTCCAGGCAATGGAAATACCGTCGTATGTAGAGGTGCCGCGGCCTATTTCATCGAGCAGGATAAGGCTGCGGGATGAAATATTATTGATGATGCTGGCCGTTTCATTCATCTCTACCATGAAGGTTGATTCGCCGCCGCTTAAGTTATCGGAGGCGCCAACGCGGGTAAAGATCTTATCGGTAAGCGGAATACGGGCGGCGGTGGCCGGAACAAAACTACCCATATGCGCCATCAGCGTAATCAGGGCGGTTTGCCGTAAGATGGCGCTTTTACCGCTCATGTTCGGTCCGGTTAAAATGATCACCTGTTGGGTGGCCGGTTCAAGCAACACATCGTTGGCGATATACGGTTCGCCAACCGGCAGGTTACGTTCAATAACGGGGTGGCGGCTTTCTTTCAGATCGAGCACGCCATCTTCGTGCAGCTCGGGCTTTTTGTAATTGAAGTGAAGGGCATTGTGCGCAAAACATAACAGGCAGTCCAAAATGGCCAGTACGTTACCGTTCACCTGCATGGGCGCAATATAATCCTGCAGCTCGAGCAACAATTTTTCATACAGGTCAAGCTCTATGGCCATTATCTTTTCTTCGGCGCCGGTTATTTTTTCTTCATATTCCTTCAGTTCTGTGGTTATATAGCGTTCGGCATTGGCGAGGGTTTGCTTGCGCATCCATTCGGCCGGTACCTTGCTTTTATGCGAGTTGGTAACTTCGAGGTAGTATCCGAAAACGTTGTTGAAACCGATCTTTAAGGAAGAAATGCCTGTTTTCTCCGATTCCTTTTGTTGCAGTTGCACCAGGTATTCCTTGCCATTGGTGGCAATGTTGCGCAGATCGTCGAGCCCGGCATGAATGCCATTGGCAATAGCGCCGCCTTTGGCCACGGCTACCGGCGGGTTATCGATGATCTCTCTGGTGATCTTTTCTTCAATGTACCGGCAGCCATTCAACGAATCGGCCAGCCGTTTCAGGTATTCATTCTCTGCTGCGCTGCAGATCTGTTTAATTTCTTCAATATGCCGCAGGCCGCGGGCTATTTGCAATACCTCGCGTGGGTTGATCTTCTTCAGCGGGATCTTGCTCACCAGCCGCTCTATATCGCCGCATTGTTTTATATGTTGGATCAGTTTGCTGCGCAGGTCAACTTCTTTTATAAAGAACTCAACCAGTTCGAGCCGTTCGTTGATGCGGTTGATATCTTTTAGCGGAAGTAAGATCCAGCGTTTCAGCAGCCGCGCGCCCATGGGCGATACGGTATTGTCGAGCACCTTGTGCAGGTTGTTGCCATCGCCGTTACCGGTGCTGATCAGTTCGAGGTTGCGGATAGTGAAGCGGTCCATCCACAGATAGTCATCGCGGTCGATGCGCTGGATACTTGTAATATGTTGCAGGTTGGGGTGTTCGGTATCTTTCAGGTAATGCAATACCGCGCCGGCGGCCACAATACCATGATGCAGCTCTTCTACCCCAAAACCTTTTAACGAATGTGTGTTGAAATGTTTCAGTAAACTTTCAGTGGCATAGGCTTCATCGAAGATCCAGCTTTCCATTGTATAGGTATAGAAGCGGGAACCAAACACTTCCTTGAAATGTTTTTGAAAGCTGCGCTGAAAGATCACTTCAGCCGGTTTTAATGTTTGCAGTAATTTATCGATGTACTCCGAATTGCCTTCGGCCACAAAGAATTCACCGGTTGAAATATCGAGGAAAGCAATACCCGCAAAGTCTTCGGTAAAATGAATACCTGCCAGGAAGTTGTTGCTGTTATGCTCCAGCATTTTATCGTTGGTGGCCACCCCGGGCGTTACCAGTTCGGTTACGCCGCGTTTCACGATGCCTTTCGCGGTTTTGGGATCTTCGAGCTGATCGCAAATGGCTACCCGGTAACCGGCCCGCACCAGTTTGTGCAGGTAAGTGTCGAGCGCATGGTGGGGAAATCCTGCCAGTTCGCTGCTGAAAGCTGCGCCGTTGTTTCGTTTGGTAAGGGTAATGCCCAGCACCTGCGAAGCAATGACGGCGTCTTCGCCAAAAGTTTCGTAAAAATCACCTACTCTGAAGAGCAGCACAGCGTCGGGATACCGTTGTTTGATGGCCCGGTGCTGCTGCATTAAAGGAGTTTCTGTAGTAGCTTTTGACATGGAGGGCAAATATAAAAGGTTTGGAAGGGGATAAAAAAGGGAGGTGGGGGTATGTGGAGAAAATGGGGAATAGTTGACGAGTTGACAAGTTGACAAGTTAACCCGTTAACCAGTTAACAAGTCAACTTGTCCTATCTTTGCGCCATGCGAAAGCTGAGTATGGACGAGCTGAACCGCAAATCGGTTCATGAATTTAAGGAAGCCGAAAAAATGCCTGTGGTAGTGGTGCTTGATAACATCCGCAGCATGCACAATGTAGGCAGTGTATTTCGTACCGCCGATGCGTTCTTATTACGCGGTATTTACCTCTGCGGGTATACGCCCCGGCCACCGCACCGCGATATTCACAAAACCGCCCTTGGCGCTACCGAAACGGTGGAATGGAAATATGCCGAAACAACCGTAGAGGCGGTGACCCGGCTGAAAGAAGACGGGTACAAAGTGTTTGCGGTAGAGCAGGTGGAAAACAGTATTCCGCTGCACCGGTTCGATATGAACAACAACGAACCCGTAGCTGTTGTGTTTGGCAATGAGGTGAGCGGGGTAGAACAGGATGTGATAAAACTGTGCGATGGCTGCATCGAAATTCCGCAACTGGGCATGAAGCATTCGTTGAATATCTCTGTAGCGGCGGGAATTGTGTTGTGGGAACTGGTTAGGAGTAAAGTGTAGAGAAATGTGAGTAGGAAGTAACGAGTGGGAAAGCAGTGGCAAGCCTAAGGGCAAAAGCCTAAAGCCGAAAGCGAATACAAAAACAGCCTAAAGTCAAAAGCTTAAAGACGAAAGCGATGCAAATACGGCCGAAGCCAATCCAAATAATTATAGAAGGTGTATTTACTTCATCATTCAACACTGGAAATTCAATATTCAATATTCAACAATGAGCACCGTTAAGAAATACCTGAGCCTGATCAAATTTTCGCATACCATTTTCGCCATGCCGTTTGCGCTGATCGGGTTTGTGTTGGCATTAATGCGGGCGGGTGAAAAAGTGGAACCCTATACAGTTCCATCTTTGCCCAACGTGGTAATGTCTGACAGGATTTTTTTACATATATATTCATCCCGGGAATTGCTGATTAAATTCGTACTTGTTCTTCTCTGTATGATCTTCGCGCGCAGCGCCGCCATGGCGTTCAACCGCTATCTCGATCGCAGCTTCGATGCACAAAACCCACGTACCGCCATCCGCGAAATTCCGGCCGGCATTTTAAAAGCAAACAATGTATTGTGGTTTACGATCATTTGCAGTGTATTGTTTATCGTTTGCACCTGGTTCATCAACCGCATTTGTTTCTTTCTTTCGCCGGTAGCACTGTTTGTAATCTTATTCTACAGCTATACAAAACGGTTCACGCCGCTGTGCCATCTCGTATTGGGCCTTGGCTTATCACTGGCGCCCATAGGCGCTTACCTTGCAGTGACCGGACAATTCGCTTTATTACCCATCCTGTTTTCGCTAACAGTTATCTTCTGGGTAAGCGGTTTCGATATCATTTATGCCCTGCAGGATGAAGAGTTCGATAAATCGAAACAATTGTATTCCATTCCCGCCTGGCTGGGAAAATCAAAAGGCTTGCGTGTGTCAGAATTGTTGCATGTATTAAGCGCAGCATGCGTAATTGCTGCCGGCGTTGTAGGACATTTTAACTGGTTGTACTGGATTGGGGTGGGCATCTTTGTAAGTATGCTGTTGTATCAGCATTCCATTGTAAAACCCACCGATCTGCGCCGGGTGAACCTGGCCTTTATGACAGCAAATGGTATAGCGAGTGTTGTTTTTGCTGTGTTTGTGATTGGTGATTTGCTGCTTGGGTAGATTTAAATCAGCTGTTACAGGTTCCATTTACAGGGAAAACCAATACAGGGAGCCCTGAACTACGGGTGGGCTGTGATAGGTAAAGGTCGTTTTCCAAAGAAGCCCTGCAACCTGAAACTTAAACGTGTAACTGATAAATAAGCACTGAACTTACAATTAACTGAATGGCTCGTATATTATCGATAGACTACGGAAAAAAACGTACCGGCCTTGCCGTTACCGATCCTTTGCAGATCATTGCAACGGGATTAACGACGGTTGAAACGCCCAAACTATTCACTTTTCTGAAAGAATACTTTGCCAAAGAACAGGTGGAACTGATCATAATGGGCGAACCCAAAAATATGGACGATTCCGATACGCATGCCACCCCGCTGGTAAAACAGGCGGTGGCGAGGCTAAAAAAGGAGTTTCCCGCCATTCCCATAAAAATGGTAGATGAACGTTTTACCTCCAAAATGGCCTCCCAGGCCATGATCGATATGGGCATGAAGAAAAAACAACGGCAGAACAAGGCCCTGGTGGATGAGATTGCCGCCACCATCATGCTGCAGGAGTATCTTCGTAGTATTGGTTGATTTTCAGTAAGTAATGACGGATTACAAATTTCAGGCTACAGGTTAAAGGGAAAACCTGAAACCCCCTGAAACTGCCATAAGGCAGGCAACCGGTAGTCGTGAGGTTTGCAAAAAGGCCTTGTAACCTGCAACCCGGAAACCGGAAACTGGTAACCGTCTACAGCCTTCCTCCACTCGCATTTTTCAAGTAACTTTGCAAACTCATACAATACAACAGTTTAATAATGATATTACCGATCGTAGCATATGGCGCTGATATTTTGAGGACCACGGGTAAAGAGATAACGCCCGACTATCCTAATCTGAACAAATTGATTGCCGACATGTGGGAAACCATGTATGCCAGCAGCGGGGTAGGATTGGCCGCGCCACAGATCAATAAAGATATCCGCTTGTTTATAATAGACAGTGCCCAGGTTTTTGAGAACCAGGATGAAGATGAAAAAGGAAAATACCCCGATGAGCCGGGTATTAAACAGGTATTCATCAATGCAAGGGTAACTGCGCTCAATGGCGAAGAATGGGCCTATAATGAAGGCTGTTTAAGCATTCCAAAGATCAGGGAAGATGTGATGCGCAATGAATCGGTGACCATTTCCTACGTTGACGAAAATTTCAAACCATTTGAAAAAACGTTCAACGGTATTACCGCCCGCATCATTTTGCATGAATACGATCATATAGAAGGGAAACTATTCATCGATTACCTGAAGCCGCTGAAGAAAAAAATGCTGCAGGGTAAACTTACCGATATTTCAAAGGGTAAAGTACGGGCCGATTATAAAATGATCTTCCCTAAATAGTGTACACTATGTCTTCCGGCTGCTGGCGCGTTATGTTTTTTTTGCTGGTTTCCTGCCAACTCGCTGCGCAGGATTCCCTGGTGAAAGTGCAAAACAAAACGGTAACCCTGAAAGAGGTGGTGGTACGTAACAACCTCAATGTGCCGGCTTTTATTGAACGCATCAAAAACGACACTACTTTTTATAAAGCGTTCCGCAACCTGAAAGTGCTTGGTTACACCTCGCTGAACGATATCAGGATGTTCGATAAAAAAGATAAGGTAACCGCATCGCTGTACAGCAGAACCCGGCAGCATGTGAACGGTGGCTGCCGCTTTACCCGGGTGTTGGAAGAACAAACCACCGGCGACATTTACGACAAAAAACATCAGTTCAATTATTATACGGCCGGCATGTACGCCGGGTTGTTTTTTGCCACAGATACTATTTGCGGTGAAACCAATATTGTAGGCAATGCCGCCTTTAGCACCCGGGGAAAAAGCGGGCTGGCCAAACACAAGGAGCAGTTGAAAATGCTGTTCTTTAATCCCGGTAAAAAGATCCCCGGTATTCCATTTATTGGCAACAAGGTGGCCATCTTTGATGACGAGGTAGCCGAACGGTACGATTTTACCATCGATATGGATGCTTTTAAAGGCGAAATGTGTTATGTGTTCACCTGTAAGCCGCGGGCCGGTTTGAGCGGCGGCGATAAAGACAGGATCGTAGTGAATGAAATGACCACCTGGTTTAAAATAGATACCTGGGAGATCGTTGCCCGTAATTACGACCTGAGTTACAATGCCGGCGTATACGATTTTGACGTAAGCATGGAGGTTGAGCTAACCAAACTCGGCAATTACCTGGTGCCAAAAGTGCTTCGCTATAATGGAAACTGGGACGTGGTGATGAAAAAGCGTGAACGGTGTATTTTTACCGCTACATTGTTTGATTTTGCGGAATAGTTATTGAGTTGTTCAGTTATTCAGTTAGTGAGTTTTACCCATAACTTATGAACTTAATAACTCAATAACTTAATAACTGAAAATATTACAACTTGTTAACCAGTCAACTGATATTCTTCGTCTTCGCATATCCTCTCCACTTCTCAAACAACTTCTGCATATCCTCGGGCATTTCGCTGTTGAACACTACTTCCTTGCGGGAGCGGGGATGAATAAAACCAATTGTTTTTGCGTGTAAGGCATGGCGTGGGCATATGGAAAAACAGTTATCTACAAACTGTTTGTACTTGCTGAAAACGGTGCCTTTTACAATTCTGTCGCCGCCGTATAATTCATCATTGAACAGGGGATGGCCAAGGTGTTTCATATGCACCCTGATCTGGTGGGTACGGCCGGTTTCCAGTTCGCATTGAATGATGGTCACATAACCGAGGCGTTCGATCACTTTGTAGTGAGTAATTGCATCTTTACCATATTCCCCGTCGGGATAGGCATCGAAGATCTTCCGAAAGCGCTGGTGACGGCCGATATGCGCCCGTACGGTACCGCTGTCTTCAGCCACATCGCCCCAAACCATGGCCACATACTGGCGGTGAATGGTATGGTCGAAGAATTCCTTAGCCAGACAGGTAACCGCTTTTTCGGTTTTTGCCAGCACCATCAGGCCGCTGGTATTTTTATCTATGCGATGCACCAGCCCGAAGCGTGGCAGCGTGTCGGCTGAAATATCGCTGTTCTGTTGCTGTAAATGCCAGGCAACGCCATTGATAAGCGTACCACGCGGGTTGCCGCTTGCAGGGTGAACAACAAGGCCCACCGGTTTATTTACGATAAGGATATCATCATCCTCGAACACGATGTTCAAAGGCATTTTTTCAGGGATAATATCTTCCCCGTGCATCTCCTTGTCGGAGTATACAATGATCTCTTCACCCGGTTTTATTTTGTGATTGGCCTGTACGGTTTTACCGTTTACGGTTACCCGGCCGCTTTCGATAGATTGCTGCACTTTGTTACGGGACGCGTTCTCGATGCGGGCGACAAGGAATTTGTCGAGCCGCATAGGTTCCTGGCCTTTATCCACTACCAAACTGAATCGCTCAAATAATTCTTCCGCTCCCTCAGCACCTTCCACACTATCGATATTTTCTTCCTGATCGTTAAAAGCGTTGGCATCCTTTATAGTCATTGGGTATCACAGTTTGCACAAAGGTAAGCATCCGGGGGAGTTGTATAAAGTAGTACATTTGTTTCTATATGGAAACCAGTAATAAACAGGGGGTGCTGTTCCGCGATCTGGGACAAATAGAGTATCGCGACGCCTGGGATCTGCAGGAAAAGCTGTTGAAGGAGAATGTTGAGGTAAAAGCATTGATCCGGAACCGGAACCTGGCTCCTGAAGATCAATCGGCAATCGGTTCCGTACAAAAACAGGAGCAATCGATAATAAATGCAATTGATAATGAGGTTGTTGTGCCAACAACTACACACTATTTATTATTTGTTGAACATCCGCCTGTGTATACGCTGGGTAAAAGCGGCGATATTGAAAACGTACTCATCAGTGAGGATGAAAGAGCGGCGAAGGGCATCAGTTTCTACCATACCAACCGCGGCGGCGATATCACTTTTCATGGAAAAGAACAACTGGTTGGCTATCCCATACTCGACCTGGAACGGTTCTATACAGATATTGGCAAATACCTGCGCAACCTCGAAGATGTGATCATAGCCACCATGGCCGATTATGGCCTGAAAGGCGAGCGTTCGCCCGGTGAAACGGGGGTTTGGATGGATGCGGCCATCAGCGGCCGGGAAAGAAAAATATGCGCAATGGGTATTCGTTGCAGCCGCTGGGTCACCATGCATGGTTTTGCTTTCAATGTAAATACCGATCTCACCTATTTCGATCATATCATTCCCTGCGGTATTCAGAACAAGCAGGTTACTTCAATGGAAAAAGAATTGGGGCGGAAGCTGGATATGAATGAGGTGAAGGAACGCGTGAAACATCACTTTGAACGTGTGTTTGATGTGGAATTAATTTGATAATTTGATAATTCGATAATTAATGCATTTTCGGTTATGCTGATAATACTCGTAAATCCCTTGATTTTGGCAGAAAGTTGTATTCCATTATCACATTATCGAATTATCACATTATCACATTGATCTTAGTCCTTAGGCACAAAAAACTTATGCTTCTCCTTTATTTTCCCTTCTTCAAACAACTCGAACCGGTACCAGCCCGATTTCAGGAAGTTTACCTTGTCGAGCGTAACAACGGGTTCTTTTACTTCTGTAATATCGAAGAGAAATACGCTTTTATCGTCGAAGAATTTGAGCGAATAATGACGCTGCGGCGCCCCGGGCACATTCACAATTATATTTCCATCCTTTGCGGTAAAAACAAACTTCGAAGGTTTGAATACTTCTTTGGGAACAAATGGTTTTAGCAAAATGGTATCGCTGCCGGCAAATGCGATCGTGTCTTTTGTTTTTAAAACCACCGAATCGCGGAACTTTTTCAGGTCCTTTGAATTGATAGTGGCAACCAGCGAATCGCGTCTTTTTACGAAGAAGAACTTCTCGGGCTCGGGTATTTTTGTTTCGGGCGTGGACGCCAGTTTTTCTTTTATTTCTTCGGCCTGTTTAGGCGTAACACTTTCTGAAATGATCACCCGGGGAGCGTTCTCATTTTGTTGCGGTTTGTTTACTATAACGCGGGTGGTATCGAGGAAGGGGCGTTTTGATTTGGTAAACACGAATTTGCCGCTGTCCTGTACAATGAACAGGCGGTAGAATTGCCGTTCATCGGGGGCTTTGCCGTCAACAATACCGTTTTGCGGAGCGGTAGGGTCGGCAACGGATAAAATGCTGGTAAAACCCCTGGTGCTGTCTTTCGAGCGCTGAATGCTTATTTGCTTAACTACAGGATAGTTGTTGGTCCAGCTAATGATAACCTTTTTATTTCCCTTTGTAACAACAGTAAAATTTGGCAGAACTTCCTGCGCCCAGCTGGTGGTACATAAGGTACAAGTAAATATTAAAAGTAATGCTGCCAGTTTGCGCATGCCCATTGTATTAGTAGGTAAAGGATTTGGCGTCGCAAATATAACAGTTTTGCGATAGCGGTTTTCTATTACAATTTACAGGAATGTTAATGTTCCTGCCGGTAAAGACCGGTTACCCTGTAATCCGCCGCTATGCACCATCAATAGGCGACTGCCCGGTTGAAAATGATCGTTTTGCACCAGGTGCATCAGTCCGAAAAGCAGTTTGCCTGTATACACGAAATCGGTAGGCAGTTCATGTTTCTGATAAATTGAATTCATAAAACGGAGCAGCTCACCGGTTTTACGTGCATAACCGCCAAAATGATAATCGTAAAATATGCGGTAATTTTTAACCGGTTCACCAATTTTATCAACTCCTTCCCCTAACCGGGAGGAGGCCCGGGCCGCTGCGTATTGTTGTACAAACGTGTTCAGGCTGTTGACCCCATCGGGCATTTTCAGCGTACAAATGCCAATAACCTGCTGATGCGGTAATGCAGCGTGCACCAAACCTGCAAGCATGGTGCCGGTACCCGCTGCGCAGGATATATGTGAATAACTTTTTATAGGTGCCAGTTGCAGCATCTCTGCTGCGCCAAGAACACCCAGATGGCTTTGCCCACCCTGCGGCACAATGAAATGTTGAGGATATTGCAATTGCAAACCAGGTATAATGGCCGCTTCGTTGCTATACGCTTCGCGTGAAACAAACTGTAACTGCATTCCATAATCCTGCACTTCCTGTAAAGTAGCTGATAGTTTAGCCGGTTTTTCGCCACGGATAATGCCAATGCTTTCGAGACTGGCCTGGCGGCAGGCGAGGGCGGTGGCAACGAGGTGATTGCTCCACGCGCCGCCAAAAGTGAGTATACCTTTTTTGTTTTGGCTAATGGCTTCCTGTAAATGGTATTTCAGTTTGAACCATTTGTTGCCGGAGATCACCGGATGAATACGATCGAGGCGTAAAACATCTATCGGCACCCTCTTTTTATAAAGCAGTTCATCTTCAAGCGGCTGCACTACCGCTTTTGAAAGGTCGACCGGTTGAATGAATATGTTGTTTGTCAGAACCTATATTTTTATATTTTCGTGGCTCAATTTTTAAAAATACAATAATGGAACCAACTCTTTTGATTTTGGCAGCAGGCATGGCTTCCCGCTATGGCAGTATGAAACAGATACAGGCATTCGGCCCCGGTGGTGAAACGATCATGGATTATTCAATTTATGATGCTATTCGCGCCGGATTTAAAAAGGTGGTATTTATTATCCGCAAAGAATTCGCTGACGATTTCAAAGCCATTGTGGAACCACCGCTTAAAGGCAAAATTGCCATTGATTATGTATACCAGGACCTGAAATCATTTACTGAAGGCCATGCTGTTCCGGCCGACCGTACAAAACCCTGGGGTACCGCGCATGCCGTTCTTTGCGCCAAAAATAGTATCAATGAACCATTCGCTGTTATCAATGCCGACGATTTCTATGGTCGCGATGCATTTGAAAAAGCATATACCTTCCTTACTAAAGATGTAAATGATAATACATACTCTATTATCGGTTATGAATTGCTGAAAACATTAAGCGACAATGGAACCGTGAACAGAGGTGTTTGCGTGGCCAATAGCAATGGCAACCTGGTTTCCATTGCCGAGCGCCTGAACATTGCAAAGGTTGATGGTAAAATAATGACCGACGACAATCAGCAGCCAAAAGAGTTGCCTACAGATTCACAGGTGTCTATGAACTTCTGGTGTTTCTCGCCTTCTATTTTCAATTATTCTGAGAAACTGTTCAATGAGTTCCTGAAAGATAATATCGCCAATATTAAATCGGAGTTTTTTATTCCCATCGTTGCCGACAAATTCATCAATGAAGGCAAGGGCACTATTAAAGTGATCCCCACATCTGCGCAATGGTTTGGTGTAACCTATAAAGAAGATGCGCCTGAAGTGAAAGCCAATCTGGAGACTTTGGTGAAAGCAGGTGAGTATCCTGCGAAGTTGTGGAAATAAAGCAAAAAGCATCAAATAAAGAAAAAGCCCCCGGAATTTCCAGGGGCTTCTTTTTTATATCTTTTGGCTTTATGCCTTTATGCCTTGTTGCCTCGCTGCCTTAATAAGACTTCACCATAAACACCGCTTCTTCAATTTTTTTGATCTGCTGCACCCTGTCCATACTTCTGATAGAGGAGTTAAGTGTTAAGCGTATGTTCTGAAAGGCTGTATCTTTTTTTATTTCTTCGAGGCTGCGGAAAATGTTTTTTGCGGTGAGGGCGAATACCACGCCTTCGGCGGCTTTTTCGCGGGAATTGATAATCCCGATCACTTCTCCATTTTTATTGAATACCGGTCCGCCTGAGTTACCCGGGTTGGCCGATACGCCGATCTGGAAGGAGAGGGTATCGCCATTATAACCGGTTT
>CBIHPC010000136.1:0-15939 GCA_966211305.1 uncultured Niastella sp. | reverse complement strand
ATGTGCTTAAAAGTATACGAAGCACGAAAGTAAGAATTAAGTTGACAAGTTAATAAGTTGACGGGTTTACAAGTTGCGCTATGCGCTGCAGACTGAAAGGTTTTTAAAATACCGATAGTGTAAATGAAACAGGTTTATAAATGGCCAGGTTTTAGCGCAGCAGGCTGCGTTTTGCCAAAGGCAGGGTTGCGATCATGGGGTAAAAATGCGCGAAGCACTCTCTAATCTGTATTCCATTATCAAATTATCACATTATCAAATTATCGAATTAATTCTGGCTCCCCCCTGCCCGGTTCTGTTCTTCGGTAGCCCCGGTATTTCTTTTTCTTGCCTGCGCTACCGACGATTTTCCAAACCGGTAACTGAAGGTGGCTGTAATATTTCTATTATCCCACCGGTTGAAAATACTTACATCTATATCGCTGTACATGGTGCGGCCCCTGAACTGCTGCCAGTGGAACGGGTCGCGTACATTCAGGCGCAGCGTGCCCTTACCCTTTATGATCGTTTTCTGAACCCCGAGATTCATAAAATACATGGGGTCGGCAATGGTCAGCTGTTCGATGGTTTTGCCCCGGTAAAAACCGCTCACTTCCCCACTCCATCCTTTTTTAAAACTAAAAGTGTTGCTTATGTTCACGAGGGCTGAAGTATAGCTGATGTCGATAGGATCGTTTTTACCCGTGAATGAATTAAAATAAACGCCTTCATAACGGTTTTTGAATACGTTTACAAAGAGGTTCACATTCCAGTTCTTCACCACAGTGAACGGCGCATTGATGGCCAGCCCTATATTCCTGAACCGCGCTACGTTATCGGTTGTAAGAAAAGTGATCCTTTTTTCGGTATTCTGTTTTAATAACTGTGAAATCACATCGTCTGTGATCGTATAATTGATGGTTGTGGTGAACCGTCCTTTTAAAGTATGCCGCAGTTCAATGTTATTTGCGTATTGCGGCAACAGGTATGGGTTGCCCTGGCGGTATTGTAATGAATCGAGGAACCAGATGAACGGGTTCAGGTCCTGGTAATTGGGCCGCTCTATCCGCCGGCCGTATGATAACGTGAATGAATGATTTTTGCTGGCTTCATAGTTCACATACATGGTTGGGAACAAACTAGTGTAATTCCGGGTAAAGGTGCTGTCATTTGTTACCTGATTTCCCCTGGCGATCGTATTCTCTGCACGCAGGCCCACCTGCCCGCTCCATTTCTTCCATTTTTTATTAAGGCTTACATAGCCGGCATTTATGTTCTCGCGGTATATGAAGTGGTTCGAACGGTCATCGGGTTTAAGTGCGCCATTATCGCTGCGTTCATATATTACTTCATTGTCGTTCTTTACATAGCTTACCTTAAACCCCGCATCAAAACGCAGGTTGTTCTTAAGCGGATGCACATAGTCGGCCTTCACTGAATAAATATTAATGAGGCCGGGGATATCGCCAAACAGGGCGAGGTTACCAAGCGTGTTTCCGCCGTAGTCATCATAAATGGTTGTAAGCAGCGTGGTTTTTGCGTTATTGCTATAGCCTATATAATCCAGGTCGGCAGTAAGCTCACGGCCTGTTGAATCGAAAGTATGTTTGTAATTGAAGTTGGCTGAATAATTAAAGAAATTATTCCTGTTGATGGTATTGGATTCCAGTACCTGTTCAATAGTACCATCGGGCCGGCTGATGGCCTGTACGCTGTATGGGGCCGGACGGCCAAAAAATCCAAAGCCATTCAATACCACACCGTAGATGTTCTTCTTATCGGCATAATAATCGAAGCCCACTTTTAATGTCTGGTTGTTATTGCGAAAATTAAAATCGGTTCGTGAAGAGGATGTGGAGTTCAATGAACCGTCCTTCTCTAAGAAGCGGCGGGTAAGTTCGAGACCTCCTTTTCCTTCGCGATAGTTGTAGTTATAATTGGCGAACAGGTTCCATTTTCCTTTTCGGTAATTGAGGTTGACACTGGTAGTGGAACGTAAAGGAGCGTACCATGTGTCACGACGTTTGAATATGCCCACCGTGCCGCCCATTGTAATACTGCCATTCAACCCTTCGGTAAGGCTTTTCTTTGTTTTTATGTTGATGATGCCCGAATTGCCACTGGCATCGTACCGGGCGGGCGGATTGGTCATGATCTCTATTTGATCGAGCGCCGATGCCGGCAGGTTCTTCAGTACATTGGCGAGGTCGGCCGGTGACAAATAAGTGGGTTTGCCATCGAGCATAACGCGCACCCCCTGTTTGCCTTTTAAACTTATTTCGCCTTCGTTACTTACCGTAACTCCGGGCGATTTCTCCAGTACTTCAAGCGCCGATGCGCCGGCATTGGCAGGCGCCGCTTCTACATTCACTACCATTCGGTCGATCTTGTTTTCAATCAGCGGTCTTTTACCGGTTACTGTAACGGCGCCCAACGTTTTGGCTGCCGATCTTTGTAATTGAAAGGAAGGTAATTTAAAAAGTGATGTGCCTGAAACGGTAAAACGTTTGCTGTTTGTTTTGTTAAAGCCAACCGCGGTAACGATCACAAAATATTCTCCTTCAGCCAGGTTGTCAAATTCGAAAAGGCCGTATTTGTCGCTTACAGCCACTTTTACCAGCGATGAATCTTTTGCCCGCTGCAATGAGGCCGTTGCCGATTCAACGGCATGTGCATCGGTATCGGTTACTACGCCGCTGATCCTGCCCGACTTATTTTGTGCTGAAACTACAATTGAAAGAAAACATAGTAAACCCATTAACCATGTAGATCTGTTTTTCATGTGCAATTATTGAAGGGTTCTAACGGTTGAATCTCTGGTGTAAGTTGCGTTGTAATGATGGAATTAAAAAACGATTAATGATAATCAGTTTGAATTGCCTACAGGGGGAGTTTTTTCAGTATCAATACACCAGCGGGGAATTATCAGGAAGAAAGGTATGGGTTTGAACAGTTGACGAGTTAACGGGTTGGCCGGGGATTGATAAATTGTGGTCATTCATCTACAGTGCGGAACGCAAAACGCTTAACTCAAAATGCATAATGGATAACCATTACTTTCTCCGGGGAGGAGGCCGGGCGGGGCAAAAAAGTAAAGGCCCCATGGAAATGGGGCCTCGTTAACCAAAACTAACTGCTTATGAGAAAAACTGTATGACTGCTATTTATGAAGAAAAGTTTATTTACTTAATTATTCGTTCGTTACATATAAGAAATTCCACATCCTACCAGGTACATCAGTGCTATTGCTATTAGTATTATCTTTCTCATCGTCCATTCTGTTTAAATTATTGCCGCTTTATTATAAGACGCTTAAAAGGAAAAAAGGTTTCATCGTTTATTGTTAAAAAAATCTAAATTACTTTTAACGCCTGATCTTTCTTTTCAAACAGCTACCAGTACCTATTCAGAAATTGTGCCACGGTAACGCTGGTTTTCTTAAAATGTTTATAATATCCCTCTCCCTCTTCGTGCTGTCCTCTTTGCGTTCTTATGACTTGTTGATCGCCTGTTGGTTTAACGAATTTACCGAAGCCGTTTGTTAACTACCCGTTATCGGGCTGAACGCCGGTTTCCGGATTACCTGGCGGCTTTATTTCAGCAACCTCGCGAAGGTGCAGCAAAACGGGTGGCCCAAAATGCGGAGTGCAGCGTTAAGCCTTTAGCGTTAAGCGTTTTGCGTTCCGCGTTTAATTTCCCATATTAACGCGGTTTTGCTCGTCGCTGGCGCCGCCTTTTTTACGCTGGCCATTGGTGCTTTTTATAGGTTTGCCAAAGCGATAAGTGAATGTTAGGTTGGCAACCCGGGTATCGCGTGTATTGCGGAAACGGGCTTCGGTCTTTTTGAAATTGATATCTCCATTTGGTATCTGGGTATAGAAAATGTCACGCACATTCAGCTTCACCGTACCTTTACCTTTCAACACCTGTTTTGAAACACCTGCCGCCAGCTGGCCCATTGGTTCCAGTAATATTTGTCCGTCAACGCCCCTGCTCCTGTACCAACCGCTTACTTCAGCGCCCCAGCCTTTTTTAAAGCTCAACTGGTTATTCATATTCGTTTGTAAGGTGCCGGCCGATACATCAAGGTCTTCGCCATATAATGTACCCGAGTAACGGGTATAGCTATAGTTGGTATACAGTATGGTGGTAAGCCATTGGGCAAAACGGATCTGTGCATTTACGGCTACGCCATAATTCACCCGGCGGCCGATATTGCCTCTTCTTACGATGGTAGCTTTATCGAGCTGGTCGAAGGTTTCGTTGAAAAGGTCTTCGGTTAAACTGTAATTGAGCGTGGTGGTTAATTTGCCTTTATAGATATGGGTTAGTTCGAAATTGTTCGAGAACTGTGGCCGCAGGTACGGGTTGCCCTGTTCGTAAGTGAACGGGTCAATATAAAACAGGAACGGGTTCAGGCTTTGATAACCGGGCCTGTCGATACGGCGGCCATACGACAACCCGAACTGGTTGTTCTTATCGGCGCCATAACTGAGATACACAGTCGGGAACCAGCTGTTATAGGTACGTTTAAAAGAAGAGTCGCCTTTTGTCGGGTTACCATACTGATGTCCTTTATAGTTCGTATTCTCAAAACGCAGACCGGTTTGTAAACCCCATTTTTTTGTGAACTGTTTGTTGAGGCTGATATACGCGGCGTTGATGTTTTCGTTGTAATCGAAAAAGTTTGTTTTGCCGTAATCTGTCACCCACTCGTCGCCATTGTAGCTGTACAAATAATAGTTGGCCTTGTTTTCAGTTTGCACGTAGCTGGTTTTCCAGCCGGCTTCAATTTTTGCATCGCCTTTCAGAGGATGGGTATAATCCATCTTGGCAGAGTAAATGTTTACGGTCACCGGCAGTATACCCTGTATTTGTTCTTCTCTTTTCTTTATCCAGTTGGGTTCGAAAGTGGTATTTACAAAAAGCTGCGTGTTCGAGTTATCGTAAACGATATAATCGAGGTCGGCGGTGAGCTCGCGGCCGGTTGAGTCGAACTGGTGACGCATATTCAGGTTAACGCTGGCATTTTTCCAGGTGCCTTTGATATTTGAGCCGGCGGTTACGATAGAGTCAACCACATAAGCGGCATTTTTCAAATAACTGGTGTTATGGTTGTTGCTGCTTTCCGGATTATAAGCGCCGCTCAATACAATGCCAAAGGTGGTTTTGTTGGTTACATAGTAATCCATACCCAGCTTCAGGTTATTGCTCATGTTGCGTCTTTTCATAAAAGCGACCTGTTCAAAAATGGCGTCGGTTGATCCGTCATCATTTTTATACCGGCGGAAGATCTCCAACTCCTGGAAGTTGTTATTGCGGTTGAAACTGTACGAACTGAACAGGTTCACCTTACCGTTGCGGTAGTTGAGGCTGAGGCTTTCATTGGTTTTGAAATATACGCCCTGTGCTACCCCGGCGCTCAGGTTGCCGTTAAAGCCTTTTATTTTGTTCTTTTTTGTTTTGATATTGATGATACCGGCGTTACCGGCGGCATCGAATTTTGCGGGCGGGTTGGTCATGATCTCGATCTGCTCCAGTTGTGACGCCTGCATACCTTTTAACATGTTGGCCAGTTCGGCGCCGCTTATGTAGGATGGACGGCCATCGATAAGCACTATCACGTTCTGTTTGCCTTTCAGGCTGATATTGCCGTCTTTGTCAACCTGTACGCCGGGCGATTTTTCAAGCGCTTCGAGGGCGTTGGCGCCGGTATTGCTTATAAAGGCGTCAACGTTCACCACCATGCGGTCGATCTTTTGCTCAACCAATGGCTTTTTGACGCTTATAGTCACCGCTTTCAGCTCTTTTGTTTTGGGGCTCAGCACTAAAACGGCCAGTTCGGTAATGGCGTTATCTGGCGAAATGGTAAAAGGGGCTGAATATTGTTTTTCGTACCCAACGGCAGAAACCGATACCAGGTACCTGCCCTGCGGCGGGTTATCGAACGAATAACGGCCGTCCGGGCCGGTTACCGACATCTTCACTACACTTGAATCTTTAGCCTTTAAAAGGGTTATGGTGGCGGCTGATAATGCTGGTTGGTTGGTGGCACTTACTTTTCCGCTAAGCTTTACTTCTGTTCTGGTTTGCGCCCTGGTTATATAAGACACTGTTAACAGCATGATTATAAACAGGTTGAAATGCTTTCTCATGGTTCTTTTATTGGTTGTGAATACTTTGCTTAATTGATTACAGTTCAAAAGTAGGTACTATGCAATCTAAAGTACCTGCTTTTGTGGCTGACGGTTGTTTTTACTGATGTCCGGAAAAAACAGGTATGGAGGTAGGACGGATTGCCGGCCCTGGTGTTACAGTAACATGGTGGTTTGGGATAAATGGCGCGGTATGCGGTTAAGCGGAAGATGGTGCATATAGGAAAAAGGCAACGAGGCAAAAAGGCAATGGGAGAAAACGCCTTTGGCGGAATTGGCGCGCGTGCAAATGGTGAATATATTATATTGGTATACCCTGTTTGCGGTAATTACTGGGGGCGCCCGAGCGGGGAAAACTGCATGTTGAAGCAAAAAGGTGATGCCTAACCGGCATGTTAGAAATTTATGGCAAGGGACACTAAGGTATTCCCATACAGCACTATTAGTTTGTCATTTGTAGCACGAATGCCTACTGGTTTTTTACCATTGTACTCTTCCAGGTAAAGGCTGCGTGTATATTTACCGTCTGATAAACGGTAAACGTCAATCACGGCACTTTTTTCAAAATCCTTTTTATTCTCATTGTTTGCCCTGAGGTTGGATTTTACAAACAGGTATTTGTCAGAGGCACAGGCAAATGCATTTACTGATGTGGCGGGTGTTGCCATCGAAATGTCATGGCCTTTGTTATATTCAGCCACTTTGATCTTAACCCTCGATGTAGTGTCAATGGTGTTGGCCTTGTATAATACCGTTAAGTTAGTATCGAGCCTGATAAACTGATTTCTGTACCGGTAAATATAGAGTAATTCAGAAGCGCCGGGGGTATAAAGCAAAATGCCGTCTGTGCAGAATACACCGTCGATTTGTTTTTCTGGCACATAACTTTTTTTGACCTGAACGTCACCGGTTATATCAACCTTGGTCAAAACATTTTGTTTTAGTACCTGGTCATAATTTCTTATGATCATGGTTGAGGAAGAAAGCATAAATCCGTCTGAAAATTTCAGCTTATCTATTCTACGCAGTTTCAATTTACCTGTTGTTCGCGGCCCTTTCAATATAGCCGAACTGGCTCCTTCAATCATATAAACCGAACCGGCGTTTACAGTTGTCTTTAACTGCGTCCAGAAAATTAACGAATCCTTAGGTATATCCCATTGAACCAATATGGGATTCGTCAGGTCATGATCAACCACCAGGGCTTTGTCGGGTGATAAATAAGAATGAAGATATATTTTGTTATCTGTTGTTATGCCTGATATAGTGTATGATTCGTTGGGTAGCTTAAATTCCCCTTTGTAGTTGAGCGCATGAGGCGGAAACAGCCTTATAAAGCCATTTGGGCGATGATTGATGCTATAGGAGAATTGTGATAGCACCACTATAAAAAGCACGCTGCCCAGAAAGCATGCTGCCAATACTTTCGCTACCCGTAAATACATAATGAAATAATTGATGTATGAATGCAGGGAAAGAACGACAAGAGCGAACTGCAGTATTGCTCTTGCCGTTCGAACTGGTATTCAATTATTGAAATATCAGCACATTGAAGTAGTATACATTGATCAAAGCTTCTTCAAATGTAATTGCAATTGGCTATGGAAAATAAACAAAAGTTGTTTCAAGGAACCAGCTGCATGTAGAAAAATCAACTCTTGATCTTCTTAAGTTTCCCAGGTTGAACGTGCAATATCCTCTTCCGTTATCAATATTAGAGCATTGACGTGTTATACATGAATTGCCGATTTGCTCAAATGCTATTCCTATGGCTTGTTTTTTTGAACTTTTAGCCTGTGTTGATAATGCGCCTCCAATAGCTAATGCAAAAGCTGCAGCGCTGAATATTATTTTTACTTTTTTCATAAAAAAAGCTTAATTGTATTTTGTGATCTGCCTACTCTGTTTGCAGGTTTTCGGCTTTCCCTGTTTATTGCAATAAAAAATTTATAATGAGCTTTTTATTTGTTTTAAGTTACTGTAATGCAGCGATGCCGTTAAAAACACCCCGGCTACACCCAGGAGCATAAAGAAAATATTAAAAATCAGGTGTTGATTCCATGTCATATTTTGAAGAACGCCGCCACAGGAGCAGGGTACGAATTCACTGTAATTGGTAATAACAATGATATATGTGGTGAACATGGTCATTAAACTGAAAGACATGTACATTGCAATCAGCCTGAGCTTTGCAATAACCAGCATAACCGATAGCAGTAACTCTGAAACAGGAATTGTAAATGCTACCAGGCCGGCATAGGCGGTTAACATGGGTGACTGGCCTAATTGTGTTTTGAATTTATTAAAGTCGGCCAGTTTGGTCAAAGCCGCATATACAAACAGGGAAATAAAAAGAAAACATATTATTTCCAGGATATACTTTTTCGTGATTTGTAATGGTGAATTGTTAACCTGTTCTGCTGACTGGTGCATACAATTTCTTTTTAACGGACCTTATTGGCCGTTATACAGAAAGTTAAGCCGATAATTTTGTTCAATCCGGATAAAAAATTGTCCAATTCGAATTTTATTCAGGCCCGGCAGCCGGCGTATAGGGGATGCCGGTATTACATTCAGCCGATACGTGAGATTTTCTCCATGCCGTTGGGGATTGCCTTGTATGTTTTTTGAACATTTTAATAAAACCGGGCGAATTGGTGAAGCCAACATGGCTTGCAATTTTTTTAATGGGGTGCCTCGTGTTTTCGAGCAGGTCTTTGGCTTTGGCTATTCTGAGCTGTGTAAGATAATTGTAAAGACTGATATTGAATAACTGCTTAAAGCCATGCCTTAGTAAAAATTCATTGATACCGGTCTGCCTGCAAAGCTCGGCATGCGTGTAATGTTGCCGGCAATCTTCTTCAAGTATGCTTTTAACCTGGTGCAGTTTTTCTAAATGGTCGGGTCTTAGTTGAAGTGGCATAGAAAATAAGGTTTATTTACAGTAAGGTAAGTAAAAATAAAGACCCCTGCCATTACGGAAAACCGAAAAAAACATACTAACGTTTACGGTTATTCATACTGAATGCAAAACGCTCAATGCAAAACGCAAAGCTGCGTTGGGCATTGAGCGTTTTATATATCATTAACAAATATTAAGCCTTGCCAGTGGTTTCCACTTTTGCTGCGTGTTTTTTCTTCATAAAATAATATATAGCAGCGCCGGTGACAATCAATGCCACCGCAATGATCTCGGCCTGTGTTGGATGGAACCCAAAAATATCATACTTGGTATTCACGCGGATCTGTTCCACAAAAAAGCGTTCTATTCCATTTACTATAAGGTAAACACCGAACAGGGTGCCCGGTATCTTCATCTTTTTTCTTAGCGACCATAAGAACAGGAACAATAACAAACTGACCACCGTTTCATAGAACGGCGTGGGAAAAACCGGTATGGGCAACTGGTTACAGAACTGCTCTTCTGTGCAACCCGGAATGGGCGCACCTTCATTTACCACGTTATGCGGGTAAGAATAAGCAAATAACCAGTTGGGCAACCAGCCTGGCGCTTTTACCGGGGCATGTGGTATTTCTGAAACATTATTTACCTGGAAAGTTCTCAAATATAAACTGCTATGCGCCTGTAATGTATTTTGAAAACGGGTGCTGTCAACAAGTTCAACTTTCGACTTATTACCGGGCACCGTTACATAAGCGCTGTTCAGAATACCCCAGTCGCCATCGCCGGCCACCTGGCAGCCGATACGGCCCAAAGCATAAGCCAAAATAAGCGCCGGCGCCATGGAATCGCACAAATGACGGAAGGAGATCTTGTGTTTACGGGTATAGAACCAGATGGCAGTTGCTGCAGTGATCAAACCACCGTAAAAGGTTAAACCGCTGAATGATAACAATGCCTCAACCGGGTTCTCTCTGAAGTCATTCCAGTTCTCGAGGTTATGAAATATTTTGGCGCCCAGAAAACCGAACAGGGCGGCGTAGATCACCAGGTCTCCTACCCTGTCGTGCGGCCAGATGCGAATGGTGCGCTCTTCGGGCTTATCGAGTTTTTGTTTTTGCTTTTCCCACCATTTCAAACCGGCGAACAATACGCCGAGGGCAATACCCACCGGCCAGTTGCCTTCCGAAGAAAATATAAATTGCTGCGGATCGGCGGTTGCCTTGCTGTCTGACAGAAATAAACCGATGATCTTATATCCCAGTAAAAAACCCAGCAGGAAGTTCAGCAGCAATTCACCCGTGCCGGCCTGCTTGCCCACCACCATTTTCACTTCCTGAAATGAAAGTAAACCCAATCTTTCCTTGCGTTTTAATTCCAGGGTTAAAACATACGCAGCTGCCAAAAAAGACAGTGCAACAAAAAAACCAAAGGAATTAATAAAACGAAGTCCGTTCCAGTTAACACCAAAAAGATCCTTAAAAGCGTAATATAGGTTGGGATACATGTATCAGGAATAGATTTTATCTATCAATTAGTAATATAAAGGTGCAATGATAAGAAAACAATTGCCAATTAACAATTGGCAATAGGCAATAGACAATTTATTCCCGAACCGGCATTTACCGGCCTGAATGTGAACCCATCGCAATTAGTGAGCCCTTGCCTGTTGTCAATTGTCTTTTGCCTGTTGAAAAAAAACCCTCTCAGGAATGAGAGGGTTCATCACTATGAACAAAGCTGAATTAATCAGCTAAGAAATTTTTAACAATATTCTTCAAATGCCGCTATCAGGTTGTGAGCGATCAGCTGGGCCGGACGGCCTTCGATCATATGTCTTTCGATAAAGTGAACCAGCTGGCCATCCTTAAAAAGGGCTATTGCCGGTGAAGAGGGCGGATAAGGCAATAAATGCTCGCGTAACTTTTTCACAGCATCTACATCATATCCTGCAAAACTGGTTGTTAAATGATCAGGCTTTTTAGCGCTGTTGTTTACAGCCATCAATACGCCGGGACGGGCAGAACCTGCCGAGCAACCGCATACCGAATTGATCATCACCAGGGTTGTTCCTTTTGAACTTATTTGATTATCAACATCTTCGGGGGTTAACAGCTCTTGAAAGCCGTTGTCTGTCAACTCCTCTTTCATTGGAAGTACTATTTCTGTTGGATACATTCTACTATTTTTTAATTGAAACGCAAAACTACGTAAAAAGTTTATTTATACCCCGGATCGGAATTTATGTCAGCTTTAAATGAGCTATACTGTAATAATGTCTTATTGTTTGTGTGGTTTTCTGTCAATACGTTCACGAAACCGGGGCTTTTATGCAATGGTACGCCGTTTGGGAATAGGTAGTCGTACTTCAAAATTTAAAAAACTATAAAAATTATAATTATGACAGTCAGACTGCACCATCCCGCCCGCAAATCATTCGATACTGTAGTTGATGATTTCTTCAATTCAATTCCCGGTTTATGGAATGACGGATACAGCGGCATTAACCTGGCACCAGTGAACATTACCGAATCGGCCAGTGGTTTCAACCTCGATGTGAGCGTGCCCGGTATCAATAAAGAAGATATTAAGGTGAATATCGAAAAGGGCTTACTGACCATCAGTTACGAGAAAAAGGAAGAGCAAAAAGCCGAAGATGTAAAAAACATTCGTCGCGAGTTCAGCCATCGCAGCTTCAGGCGTAGTTTTACCATAGCCGATCAGATCGATGCCGAAGCTATTCAGGCGAAATACGAAAATGGCATCCTGAAGCTGTTCCTGCCGAAAAAAGAGCAGGTTAAGGACACCCCTAAGCAGGTTGTTGTTCAATAAGAAAGTAAAAGAAATATTAAATTTTAAGTTTCATAAGCAGTTGGTTTTGGTTTAGATGACCATCCCGCGTTCCGCGGGATGGTTTTTTTAATTTTTGTCCTAACTTCGACCCCCATGAGAGAACTCACCTCCTGTATCCGAAAGACATTGGGATTGATCGTACTGTGTATCTTCTCCGGTTTATGGTCCTTTGCTCAGGACCGGCAGCCGGGCGATACCGCATTCCAGGGCCATAAGCATATCGACACTATTCCGTTTATTGTCGACTCTGCCGAGGTGGCCCTGCGTATAAAGAATCTCAATCCTTACTTTACCCTGCACGTTGATTCCACTCTGGCATACAAACTGGAGATCAATAAAGATCAATCGAAATATTACTGGTTCCTGCGCAACCCGCCGGTGGGCCTTCGTATAAATAAGGACAATGGCTTACTCTCCTTTAAAGTTGAAAAGTCATTTTTCCTTTCAGGTAAGCTGAAGTATGACTATCAATACAAGGTGAATGTAGGTGTGCAGAACCTTGAAGTGCCCAACGATCATGTGGATACTTCTTTCTATATCACCTTCTATAATACCGATATCATTCAATCGAGAGTTAAACCTACCATCGGTTCAACCGTAGTGATCGATGAGGGCGATACGGTAGCATTTAAAGTACTTTGCGAGAACGGCAACTTCCCAATCGAAAACATCACTTTTTTTTCAAATATGCCGGTAAAAGGCGCCAGCCTGGTAAAAAAGTGTGATGATGATTTTATATGGTCGCCATCATTTGATTTTGTAAAGGAAAGCGACCCCGGCAAGGAACGCACGGTAGTTTTAAGTTTTGTTGGGGCCAATAAATTTATGGTGCGCGATACCGCCCAGGTTAAAATTGTGGTAAAGGATGCGCTGAACTATCCATTGACCGTAGAGGATTATAAGC
Source organism: uncultured Niastella sp. (assembly GCA_966211305.1). Taxonomy (GTDB): domain Bacteria; phylum Bacteroidota; class Bacteroidia; order Chitinophagales; family Chitinophagaceae; genus Niastella. The sequence continues at coordinate 3,146 of CBIHPC010000136.1, read as the reverse complement.
TCACCGTAAATGTGATCAATAGCTATGTGCTTCGGTTGAAATATACTTTCCTGATGCTTGACAAAGGGGTGAAGAACACCAAATCGACCCGCACCACTTTTGATATTACCGGTTCTACCACCGCTTTAACCGGAAGTATTTTGTCTTCATCCAAGGGAGCCAATGAACAGAGTATCGGAAAGGTACTGCCAAGTGTGGGCGTTTCGCTGGTTCCGGTAAAAGAGGCCGTTGCGCCGCAGAAGGTTACCGAAATGAACCAGGCATCACAGGTGAGAACGGCGATCAAAAGGCTGGATTATATGGTGAGCGACAATGCGCTGGTGGGTGAACGCGATCCCGACATTGCCCGCAAAACAGCTAAACTGAAAGAAGAATTAAAACAGATGCAGGTTCAGCTGGTTGACATACCCATTGAAATAACCAGCGAAATGAGCGAGAAGGAACTGAACCAGTATTTTAACAGTCCGAAGGTTATGAAAAAGTATCGGGTAAAGAAATAATTTGCTAATGTGCAGATCCGATAATCAAATAATGAAAAATCCCCCGACCAGGGTCGGGGGATTTTTTTTAATGAATTAGCCCATTATCGAATTATCACATTACTTTTCACATACTTTCCGCCGTGTATCAATTAAAAAATGGATCTTCCAGCCGCCTTCGAGCCTTACCAGCTGAAAAGAATTGACGCCGCAATGGCGGAACCTGCCTTTGTAGTAGAACTCGTAGGGCGTCCATACCACAGCGAGCGGGCCATCGATAAGAATGGTGCCGAACTGAATGCGCTCATCTGCCTCCCCTGCTTTCTGCTGACCGGTAATTTTTACAAAGTCGGCGAACTTTTCGCTTCGTACATACACCTTCTTTTTCTTATTGGTAGCAACGGTGTTCAGGATGGGCTCGGCGGTAAATGCAGATTTCAGCACCGCGGTATCGGCGTTTTTCATGCCTTCAAACAACCGGTTGACGGTGGCTTTCACCGAATCTTCGGTTGTTGGGGCCTTCGCCTCTTCCTGCGCCTGTACTGCGCCTGTTATGGCCGTAAGTATCGTGAATAATATTGCAAATCGTTTCATGTAGTAACTTAAACAAGATCGGTGAACTAATATCCTAAAATCTTCAACATGCTTTGAGCGGTTTGCTCTTTCGCATACACCCAGTCCACCAATTTACCGTTTTTATCGTGACCGACAATAACGTGTTTGGGCGATGGAATAAGGCAGTGTTTAATACCGCCGTAACCGCTGATCTGGTCCTGGTAAGCGCCGGTATGGAAAAATCCAACGTACAGGGGCTCGCCATTATTAAGCTTTGGCAGAAACACCTCGTTGATATGTTCCTCCGAGTCGTAATAGTCGTGGCTGTCGCAGGTGATACCGCCCAGCACCACACGCTGGTATTCCTGGTCCCATTTATTCACGGGCAGCATCAGGAACTTTTCGCCAATACCCCAGGTATCGGGTAACGTGGTAATGAAAGATGAATCGATCATATACCAGATCTCGCGATCGTTCTGGGTTTTTTGTCCGATTACACTATAAATATGCGCCATGCTCTCCCCTACGGTATAGCTGCCGAATTCGGTGAAGATATGCGGCATCTGTACATTGTTCTTTTTGCAGGCTTTTTTGATGTTGCCTACAATTTCATTGATCATGAACTGGTAGTCGTATTCAAAACCAAGTGAGTGTTTGATGGGGAAACCGCCGCCGATATTGATAGAATCGAGTTCAGGGCATATTTTCTTAAGCTGGCAATACAGGTTGATGACCTTGTTGAGCTCACTCCAGTAATAGATATCATCCTTGATACCTTTGTTGAGGAAGATGTGAAGCATCTTCAGCTGGAAGCGGTCTTCATTCCCTTCAATTTTATCAACGTAGAACTCCAGCACGTCCCTGGCACGAAAACCGAGGCGGGAAGTATAGAACGGGAAGGTCGGTTCTTCTTCCGCCGCTACCCTGATGCCAAGTTTGAAAGGAACTTTTACCGATTTTTTATATTGCTGCAGTTCTTCTCTGTTATCGAGGATGGGCACCACATTCTTGAAGCCGGTGTTCAGCAGGTTGGCTATGCGGCTGGTGTAGGTCTTTTGTTTATACCCGTTGCAAATGATGAATGTGTCCTTGGTGATCTTTTTTCGGGCGTACAGCTTTTTGATGATCTCGATATCGTAGGCGTAAGATGTTTCGAGATGAATGTCGTGTTTCAGCGCCTCTTCAACCACAAACGAAAAGTGGGAGCTTTTGGTGCAATAGCAATAGTTGTATTCACCTTCGTACCTGTGCTTTTTAATAGCGTTGGCAAACATCTTTTTTGCCTTTTTGATCTGCATACCGATCTTGGGAAGATAGGTAAGTTTCATGGGCGTGCCATACTTGGCTATAAGCGCTTTGAGCTCGAGCCCGTTGAAATGCAGATAGCTGTCTTTTACATCGAACCCTTCCTGGGGAAAGTTAAAGGTCTGGTGCACCAGGTCGGTGTACGAGTTATTCATGTACTGGTTCAGGTTGCTGATGGCTGTGAATTTTAATTGTCAGAAAAAGTTGTACCCAAACTGAAAAAAAAATTATTGCAAAAGTAATCGTTTGAACAATTTTTCAAATAAAAAAACATGCCGGGATAAAAATTGTCAATATGTTGTTAGTTGCCGGGTACCGGTTTCCAGGGTTTAAATTCCTGACCCCGCTATAGTTGGGGTTACAGGTCTTTGTTGATGTGGCAATTTTCTTCCCGGCAACCCGGAACCTGTAACCCTGCTGTGTTGTTAAGTAAATGTTACTTCAAAAAAAACGGGTGCCTTTAAAAGACACCCGTGATATATTGTTTGCTTTTGCAGGCTTATTTTACAGAAGCGATCAGGTTCCTGAAGGTCTCAGGCTCATTCATAGCCAGGTCGGCCAGGATCTTACGATCGAGGGTGATGCCTTTCACATTCAATTTGTGAATGAACTCAGAGTAAGTCAATCCTTCGGCGCGTACAGCGGCGTTGATACGTGCGATCCACAGCGCGCGGTATTCTCTTTTCTTTAATTTACGGCCTACATATTTATATTGCAGACCTTTTTCCATTACGTTTTTCGCAACGGTATATACATTTTTACGTTTGCCGTAGTAACCTTTGGCGGCTTTCAGAATCCTCTTGCGGC
>CBIHPC010000135.1:0-15992 GCA_966211305.1 uncultured Niastella sp. | reverse complement strand
AAACTTCCTGCACAATATCCTTGGCAGCAGCTTTATCGTATAAATGCCAGTAAGCTGTTTCAAAAAGCGATTCCCAGTAGCGTTCATATAACTCGCTGTAGGCCGGTACATTGCCGTCAGTAATGATCAGCCAGAGCTCCTTGTCGGATAAATGTTGCAGGTTGTTTGGCGGCATATCGGGTTAACAAATGGGGCTGAAGGTAATAAAACACCTGTTAAAATGCTACCAATAACTGTCGCCTTATGGTATAGCGGCTTTATGCCTGATATATATAATGCATAACATTGCTATAACTAAGCGTGTATATGTTATGAGGAATTTCATACAGACGATGAAATTTTATTCCGCCAGGTCTGCATTGATTTTGTTGTCGGTAAGATCACTTTCCCAACCCAGGATCCTTGATTTATGAAAAGCTATATGTACTCCGTGCTCGAAATCGCCGGTGAATTCAAAGTCGGCCATTACGTATGCTACAGCATCTCTGACTTGCGGGAATACATAAATTGTTCTTATGCCCAGCGTCTTGTATAGTTCATGGGGGCCCTGGATAACGGGAAATGAAATTTCATCGACATCGATGAATGGCATGTGTTCGGGGTACAGAACGTTTTTTGTGTAGGTATACAGGTTGTTGATTATTTCCTGCTGGTTTTCTTTTATATAGGCGATTGCATTTAACTGTTCAGCAGTAGGATCGGTGGTGTAATCCCGGCCTTCTGCATTGAAAAAAACTACGTCAACCAGTCCTTTTTTTCTATTCTGCTCGGTCCTTGAACCAAACACATTTTCCGTTTCCTTTTGGGTTAACTGGTCCAGTTCGATAGTGGTGATATTCAGGGTGTCGAATATGAACTCCATCATAATATCGATTGTTGGTCTTGCTAAAATAAAGGAATTCATATTTTTTAATGATATATCAATTATAGTGATATATAGCCGGTGCTTTATGAAGCTACTATCTCAGATTTCCGGGAGCGTTTTCCCATGCAGATGAATATTGAATACGAATAAAACGTCAACTGCGTCAAATGTACATCAGGTACAAAAGGTAAGTTGCAGGTTGATTTAAAATGCCGTATACTCGCGGGATTCTTAAATTGGGTAGAATTACCTGCTGAAACACAAAAACTACAATGAAAAGACTTACGTTTTCCGCGGCGCTCATGGCTGCGGTGGTGCTTTTTTCCTGCAAATCACAATCTGGCGGCCATACGAAACCTGCTGATGAATTTAAATTATCGAAGATCGTTTATCATTTGAGCCGTTGTAATGGCACTTGTCCCAGTATGGACCTCGAGATCGATGGCAACAAGTCCATTTACGTTAGCCGTGAATTTTATAAGACTAAAAGCGAAGTAGATGCTGCCAATAGCGGCCGATTCAAAGGTGTATTGAGCCAGGATCAATACAACAGGCTGATAGCGGTGTTAAAGAAAAGTAACCCCGACAGCCTCGGGTTTACGCCGGTGGGCATCGCCGATGTACCTGAAACTACCATTATTATTTACTACAACGGCAAAAGAAAGTACCTGAAATCTGAAAGACCATCGGCCAACGCCAACGAACTGATCACATTGTTAAAGTCGATCGGTAACGATAAAGGCCTGGAAAGAACAACTGAAGTGAAAGAATTGGAAAATTAGGAGGCGTCAATAAAAATGGTTCTCTAAAAGTGTATCTTTTATGCCTTTGGAGAACCATTACCGTTTATAAGCCCGTTTTTTTAACCTTCCTTCACCTCAATCCAAACCGGGCAATGATCGCTTGTTTTTTCCCAGCCGCGTACCTCGCGGTCAACGCCGGCGGCCAATAAGCGGCCCCCGATCTCAGGATTCAATAAAAAATGATCGATGCGCAGTCCGGCATTCCGTTCGTAAGCATTTCTGAAATAATCAAAAAAAGTATAAATGATCTCGTTGGGGTACAATTTCCTGATGGCGTCTGTCCAGCCCTGATCGACGAGCTTTTTAAATGCTGCACGCGTTTCGGGGCGAAATAACGCATCATTCACCCAGCGTTCGGGTTTATATACATCTTTTTCTGTTGGCATCACATTGTAATCACCGGTTAATATAACGGGGCGGTTTTGTTTCAATAATCCGGCGGCATGTTGCGTAAGCCGCTCGAACCAGGCCAGTTTGTAATCGAACTTCGGGCCCGGCGCCGGGTTGCCATTGGGTAAATACAGGCAGCCAATGGTTATATCGTTTATAGTAGCTTCTATATAACGGCTATGAACGTCCTCTGGGTCGCCGGGAAGCCCTCTTTGTGTTTCCTGTGGCTGGCCGTATTTTGATAGTATAGCTACGCCATTCCAGCTTTTTTGCCCGTGCCAGATGGCGTGATACCCTGCGTCTGCAAGTGCCTGTTCGGGAAATTTCTCCTGCGGCGCCTTCAGTTCCTGTAAACAGGCCACATCGGGTGCGTATTCTTTTAACCAGCGAAGCAATACGGGCAAACGGCTGGTTATTCCGTTCACATTATAGGTAGCTATTTTCATTTTGTATGTGTGTGAACCCGAATATAGTAATTATGTAAAATGTAACAATCCCCCGAATGCCTGAGCGTTAAAACTTTTTGTTCAGGCAACGTTTCTAACTGATGAAGGGTCAACATGTAAACCTTAGCTATGTTTAAGATCCAATGTTTATTGTTCGTGCTGTTGATCGTTTCATGCAAACGCAGTGTTGACGGTAGCAATAATAATGACTGCATCCTGACCTCTCAAAATGCCGACTGGACTACAACGGATCTCAGGTCTAATTACACCATTCAGTTTCCTGGTAATTATTCCGTGACCAAACAACAGGGTTACGAAGGAATGGTATATGATGTAAAACGGGACGACAACTCGGTTCGTTTCAGATATATTTATTGCAATAGCATGGAATGTTTTGGGTTCAACGGCTTACCCGGTTCTTTCCCCGACTTTATTGAGTACGGATCAGCAGGCAGTGCAATAAAACTCGATCAAAGAGCAACTTTTTGTAACGGAAATGATCTTACCGGCGTTCTGTATTATAGCAGGGAAAATAATACCCAGGCCCGGTTGTACTGGAAAGACAATGGCGCATACAAACAGGCGCTCGAAGTATCTTATAACCGTTCACGGCACCAGGAGGTGATCGATATTGTAAAAACAATTAAAAGAAAATAAATTCAATAACTACTTAAACTCAAATTTCTCTTTAAAAGCCGCGATCGCTGTCCACAGCACACCGGCTTCGCCTTTGAAGCTGGAAGATCCTTTGGGTTCGTTGGCCGGTGTATACCATTCGTAAAAACCATTGTTTTTGATCACCCGCATCAGCATGGGTTCAAGCGCTATGCGCGCCTCTTCCATCAGATCGTATTTCACCAGTTGCGTTACCATTCTTCCGCCGAACCAGGTCCAGTCGCCGCCGTTTTGGTAAGAGTAGGGGCCCATGCCTTTGTTCTTAAACGAACCTGCAGGGTAAACCGGGTATAAGGTGAGCCCTATAGTGGCGGCTTTGGCGTTTTGTACGTTTTCCTGCATTTTACGATACGCCTGTTCCACCTGTTCTTTGTTTAACAGTCCGGCCTCGATGGCAACGGTTGTTCCGCCGTGATAATACACTTCCGCTTCGTTGAACGATGGGGGAAAGGGGGAACCGTTCAGGTATATATGCGGCCGGTATTTTTGCCTGCCTGCATCCCATAAATGCGTTTGAATATTCTTTTTGATCCTGTCGCGGGTTTTTGTCCAGAATTGCCGCCGGCTGCTGGTGATGTTCGGGAATTTGAGGTAATCCTCGATGGCGATCACGAACATAGCGTTATCGTAAATGTCAATAGCCTTATGCGTATCGGCGTTCAATTCAACGCCCCAGTCATGCTCAGGTTGTACATCGCCCCAATCGGCTGTGGTGGCGCCCCAGAGCAATCCATATTTTGCATTGAAACGTTTCTTCATCAGGAACTGCAAAGCCTGCTCCAGGTGTTGTTGAACTGTTTTACCGGCAATGGTTTCCTTAAGGATGGAACTGTCGCCGGTGTTATGGATGAATTTGGCAATAGCCTGTACAAGCGATGTTTCCTGGTCGGTTTCCACGGTATTCTTATGGCCGGCATATTCAGGAGCAAGGGGTGTGTAATAATAATTGTAACCTGCGCCCGTTTTTTTCGGTTTGGGCACATACCCGTCGAGGATAGCGCCATCGGCCTGCTGAAACATTATAAACGTGAGAAGGCTTTTCCTGATGGCGGTTTTGTCGTGCACTTTACAGGCCACATCCATAAACGTGTTGAAGTCCCTGATCCAAACCTCGCCATACCCGTCGCCGGCATTGAAGCCTTTTTTTATCAGTTCTTCGGCCATGGTGGTGACCTGGCCTGCCATGGTTAAAATGTCGGGCGGTATATTTTGCTGTTGGCCAAAAGAAAGCGTACTGCCTGTAAGCAGCATGCAAAAAGCGAGCGTAACCGTTCTGCAGTTCATAATGATCTTTAATGTATGTACATAGTTACAATTTTGTTGAATCCCGGCCAATTTTAATTAGGGAAAGAAGCTTTGGTGTAAATTATGGTTTGAAAATCATGATTTTGTGTGATTTTAGTGTTTCGGGTTTGGGGGGCGTATGTGTTTACATGGATGCCGGAACAGCCGTTTTATACAGGTTGTGATTTTTACATCGCCAGCTGAAAAGCGGTTCCCTTTCCCGGCGCCGTATTTACTGAAATAGTGCAGGCAATGGATAGAAAGGAACGGATCGTGCAACGGGAAGCGCCCGATCTGGTGGATAAACAAACAGCCGAAACCTATACGCAAAAAATTACCGGCGCAGCCGAGAACCTGCTTGAAAACATCATTCGAAGGGCCTGTCCGGCGGGGCAGGCCCTTCGGGTAATGAATTGCACTTTCCTGACATCCGGCCCGGCCATATATGATGCCTTCTTCTAAATTGTTATTATCTTGCAGCTGCCTGTAAATACCCCTTTAACAGGCTTTTCCGCACTTTGGAGTTGACAGAGAATGAAATACCAGATGAAGTTGTTTTGATGCAACAGTTCCGTGCCGGTAGTGAAGAAGCATTTACAACCGTGTACCGGCTCATGTACAGACGGGTTTTCTGGTTTGCCCGCAAATTTGTTGAAGAAACCGAAGAGGCACAGGACCTTACCGCTGAATCCTTTGTTCAGCTCTGGCAGCAAAACGACAGTTTTCCCACCCTCGATGCCGTGGCTGCCTTCTTATACGTTACCGTTCGCAATAAATGCTATAACCTGCTAAAACACCGGCAAATGAAAGCCAGCCGCCGCGACGAGCTGCTGCGCCAGCTTAATGAACGCGAGCAGGGCGATTTCTTCGAAGAACAGGTTCAGCTCCAGCTCGTGCGCCGCATTTATGCCGAAGTTGATAAACTGCCCCCGCGCATGAAAGCCATCTTTTTACTTTCCTACCGCGAAGGACTGAAGCCCGCAGCAATTGCGGAGCGGCTGCAGATAAAACCGCAAACCGTCATTAATCAACGGGTTACGGCGGTGAAGCTGTTGCAGGCTGCACTGGGTAAAGACGTACTGCTGATTCCGCTGCTGATGGTGCTCCGGTACAAAGATTTTCTCTAAATCTGCCTGCTTTAAAAAAAATAAAAAAAACTTCATATTCCACTGGTTGGTTTGCACTGCACAATTGTAGTGTTCACATATGATAACCATTGACCAGCTTTCCGATCTTTTATCAAAGCACCTGCAGGGCAGCTTATCCGGCCCCGAACAGGAGCAATTGAATGAATGGCTTGCCCGATCTGAACGTAACAGCCGTCTGTTTGCTTCCATTAATGACGAAGAGCAATTGAGGCAGCTCGTGCTTTTGTATGAATGGGAAGAAGCGCAGAACAATGAAACCATTATTTGGTCGAAGATCAGGCAACAGACCGCCGCCGGTTCGGTTGTTCCTGTTCGGCGGATGCATACCTGGCGCCGGTGGACGGCAGTTGCTGCCATTACTTTATTGGTTGCGGGCGCCTGGTGGTATTTTAAAATGTACAGGCCTGAAGATGCTGCACCGGTTGCAAAGGTAGAAACGCCGGCAGAAATTCTCCCGGGTCGCGATGGCGCCGTTTTAACCCTTGCCAACGGCCGGCAGGTAGTGCTCGACAGCCTTGGGAACGGTGTGGTAGCTACTGAGAACGGCACCGAAGTAGTGCTGAAAAACGGATCGCTGGCGTATAATATGCCGGCCGGCGCTACCACCGCGGTATTTAATAACCTTACAACACCGAGGGGCCGCCAGTTCCAGCTCATTCTGCCCGATGGCTCCAGGGCCTGGTTGAATGCTGCCAGCTCGCTTCGGTATCCTACCGTGTTTGCCACCGGCGAGCGCCGTGTGGAAGTAACAGGCGAAGTGTACTTCGAAGTGGCCCATGATAAAACAAAACCATTTATCGTAACCATTCCCCGCGGCAGCGAACTGCAGGTACTGGGTACCGAATTCAATGTGAACGCCTACGCTAACGAGTCTGCCATAAAAACCACATTGGTGGAAGGAAGTCTGAAAGTAAGTTCCGGCAGCGCCGCCGCCGATGGCCATGCTGTTGTTTTACAACCCGGCCAGCAGGCGCAGATCAGCACTACCATCACCAATGCGCCGGTAAAAACGATCTCGAATGCAGATGTTGACAAGGCTATCGCCTGGAAAAAAGGCCTGTTCAATTTCGAAGATGCCAGCCTTGAAGAAGTGATGCGCCAACTCGAGCGCTGGTACGATATAGAAGTAGTGTACGAAAAAGGTATTCCCGATATAAAGTTCGGCGGTAAAATGAGCAACGATGTAAGCCTGTCGGGTTTATTGAAATCGCTGCAGGATATGGAAGTGCATTTTAGGGTGGAAGGCCGCAGGCTGATCGTAATGCCTTAAGAAAGCCTAAAGCTGAAAGCGAATACAGCTGCACGCTGCAAGCTGCACGCTGCAAGCTGCACGCTGCAAGCTGCACGCAAATACAAATATAGTAGAGCCCGAAAACCAGAAATAAATTGGCCCTTAGCCTTATTCCTAAGTATAGCCATGAAAAGATAGAACACGAAAGATTGACCCCTGAAGCAAAACCGCCCCGACTGCAATCGGGGCGGTATAAAAGCCGGGTCGATTGCAAACACGCTGTAAGTATTTTTTAATCAACCAAACTGAAACAAAAGTATGCCCAAAACTGCTACTTGTGATCAGTGTGGCGCGCCTTTTTTGTTATCTGAACCGTACGCACCTGAAAACGGTAACCAACGGTTCCCCGGGGTTTCTACCCTTAACAGATCAGCCGGCGCTTCACCACTGCTCACAGCTTCAATGTTAAAAGCTATGAGAATCGTTATCTTTTTTCTTTTTGCCAGTTCGTTAACCGTTTCGGCAAACAGTTTTTCGCAAAACGTGACACTGTCGGCCAACGGGGTGCCGTTGAAGAACCTGTTTAACCTGGTTGAGAAGCAAACCGGTTTCGTTTTCTTCTACAACAAACAGCTGCTGGCAAATGCAAAACCCGTAACGGTTTCGGTTCAAAACATGCCGCTTGGCGAATTCCTGCAGGTGGTGATGAAAGACCAGCCGCTGAACTACCGCATCGAGGGAAAGACCATTACGCTTTTCCGTAAAACGGAACCGGTTGTGCAGGATATGGCGAAGCCTGCATTGCCGCCTGCCGATAGCCTACGCGTCATTACCGGTATGGTCACTTCCGAAACTGGCGAACCCATCAATGCAGCCAGCGTGCTGGTTAAGGGGGTGTTCAGGGGCGCCACTACCGATGCCAAAGGCGCATTTACCATTCGCGCGTCAACCGGTCAGGTGCTCGTTATTTCTGCTATCGGTTACGAACAAATGGAAGTACGGGTAAAAAGCAGCGACCATATCAACGTGAAAATGGTGCTTGCCATCACTTCCATGAAAGACCAGGTGGTAACGGGCATTTACCAACGCAAAAAAGAAAGCTTTACCGGTTCGTCAACCACCTTCACCGTTAAAGAACTGAAAGTAGTGGGTAACCAGAACCCGCTGCAGGCCCTCAAAACACTCGATCCTTCCTTTGCCATTATAGAGAATTCAACTTTCGGTTCCGACCCCAACCGTTTGCCCGATATTGAGATCAGGGGAAAAAGCAGTGTGATCGGGTTAACCGAACAATATGGCACCAACCCCAACCAGCCGTTATTTATTCTCGATGGTTTTGAAAGTACGCTGCAGATCATCAGCGATTTCAGTATGGACCGTATTGAAAGCATTACCCTGCTGAAAGATGCCGCGGCAACGGCCATCTATGGTTCAAAGGCGGCCAATGGGGTAGTGGTGGTTGAAACAAAGAAACCAACGCCCGGCCGGCTGCGGTTGAACTATAATCTCAATACCACCTATAGCATACCCGACCTTAGTGATTATAATCTCATGAATGCCGAAGAGAAGCTGGGGTTCGAGTTGCAGAGTGGGTTCCTCGGCTCGCGCCGGCCCGATGGCTCTTTTGTCGTTGATGCGGCAGACAGAAGGTATAATCAGCTGCTGGCAGAAGTAAAACGCGGGGTGAACACTTACTGGATGAACGAGCCCCTGCGTTCTGCGCTGGTGCAACGGCATACCCTGTTTGCCGAAGGCGGCGACGCCAACCTGCGCTATGGCGTGTCGCTGGCCTATGGCGATAACCAGGGTGTAATGAAAGGTTCGGGCCGTAAAACAACCAACGGCAACGTACGGTTGATGTACCGGAAAGGCCGCCTGTCTGCTACCAACTCCCTGAGCCTCGATGTGGTGAATATAACCCGCGAAACCGTGCCCTTCTCGCAGTTTTCACGCGCCAATCCTTATTTCAGAAAATACAACGATGCGGGCGGTATCGACAAGGTGCTCCTGGCATTTCAGTATTCGCCCACTTTTGGGGCGGCGCAACAAAACGAAACCTATTATAACCCGTTGTACGATCAGCAGAACAGGAATGTTAACAGATCCGAATCGCAGGGCTTCACCAATAATTTCGAGATCGAATACCGGTTGCTGAATGAATTGAGAGCGCGTGCCCGTGTAGGTATCAACCGCCTGGCTATCCGAAGTGAAATATTCCGGTCGCCCTTTAATTCGGAATTTGCCGGCACCGACCCGTTGCGGCAGGGCAGCTTTAACGAGCAGAACGAACGGCAGAACAATTACGATGGCGACCTTACCCTTACTTACGGTAAACTGCTTGGCAACAAACATATGGTGAATGCCGTGGCCGGCATGCGGTTGAACCAGGTTGCTTCGGTTGGCAGTTCCTATGAAGTGCGGGGTTATACGGGCGACGATTTTCCCAATGCGGCCTTTGCCTACGATTACGCAGATACGCGACCCACCAACCGCGAGTCAACACGCCGCAGCGCCAGTTACTTCCTTAACACCGGTTATGCCTACGATCAACGTTATCTGATCGATGCTACCATCAGGTCAGACGGGGCTTCCGTATTTGGCGCCAACCGCCAGTTCACCAATATATGGTCAATGGGCCTTGCCTGGAACGTGCATAAAGAAGCCTTTTTCGACAACCCGAAGTTAGACTGGATGAACAGCCTGCGTTTCCGTGCATCGATCGGGAACCCCGGTAACCAGAACTTCAGCGATTATATTTCAACACGCGTTTACCAGTACAATAACCAGAACCGGAATCCTTTCGGCGCAGGCGTGCTGGTCACCAACCATGGCAATCCTTTCCTGAAATGGCAAAAGACAATTGACCGCAACATAGGCATAGACCTGGTAACCCTTAAAAACCGGTTGCGGATCAATGCCGATTACTTCGTAAAAACAACCGACCCGCTGCTGGTATTTGCTACCCTGCCTTCTTCTTCAGGCGCCACATCGGTTACCGATAACCTGGGCGGCCTGCAACAAAAAGGCGCTACGCTTACCGCCGGTTATACAGTGATACAAAAACGGAATCTTACCTGGATGGTGAATGTGAATGCACGCCGGTTGAAGTCGGAATACAAAAAATTCGGTAACGCCCTTTCCGATTTCAATGAGAAGAACAAAGGCGTTAACATGGTGCGCTATTACGATGGCGCCAGTCCCAACGATCTCTGGGCCGTTCGCTCTATGGGTATCGATCCCTCAACCGGCCGCGAAGTATTCCTTACAAAAGACGGCAACCACACCTTCGTGCACAATTATAGTGATGAAGTGGTTGTGGGCAACAGCGATCCCGATTTTGAAGGAATTATCGGTTCTTCCATCTCCTACAAAGGTTTTTCAGCCAACATAGCGCTGCGCTACCGGGTGGGCGGACAAATATTCATGCAAACCCTGTACGATAAGGTAGAGAACATTCCATTTCAAAGACTGGGGTTGAACCAGGATAAACGGGCATTGTACGATCGCTGGCAGCAACCCGGCGATAATGCCAGGTTCAAAAGCATTGCAGAAAGCAGGTCGAACCCCATGTCGTCGCGTTTTGTAGAGGATAACAATATCCTCGCAGGGGAATCCATTTCCATAGGGTATGAAAACGCAACGGCGCGCTGGCTGAAAAGAGTAAGCGCATCTTCTGTGACCTGCCGGGCTTATATGAACGATATTTTCAGGCTTTCTACCGTAAAGAACGAACGGGGTATCGATTATCCTTTTGCCCGGTCTGTTTCCCTTTCCGTAGGAGTTCGCTTTTAATTGATACAACCAAAACGACAATACATGAAGCTTAAAATTTTTTCCGGTTGTTTACTGTTCACCCTGTTATTGGTGAGCTGCAAAAAATGGATCGATGTAAAGCCGGGCGACCGGCTTACCGAAGACCAGCTGTTCAGTACTACGCAGGGTTACCTCAATGCGTTGAACGGTGTGTATATCGAGTTAACCAATCCCGCTATTTATGGCGACCGCATGACGGTATCGGTGCTGGATGTAATGGCGCAGAATTATATTATCACTCCCTCCACGCACCGGTATATTCAGTATGCAACTTTTGAGTATACGGCAGATACCCCCAGGATCGTATTCGACAATATGTGGAAAAAGGCCTATGAACTGATCCTTAACTGCAATGTGATCATCGAGCGTTGCGGCGAGAGCGGCAATGGTGTGCTTACCGGGCCTTATTTTGGAATGGTAAAAGGGGAGGCGCTGGCATTACGGGCCATGCTGCATTTTGATATGCTGCGCATATTTGGCCCCATTTACACGCAGGCAGATAAAGACAAACCATGTATCCCATATAATCTGGCATCGCGCCCCTCGTCAGGCGACCTGTTGGGCCCGGCAGCAGTAATGCAACACGTTATCGATGATCTTACTGCTGCTGCCACATTATTAAAAGAGGCAGATCCTGTTATTACTGAAGGGGTGCGGCACGGGGCTAACCCCGCCGGCGCCAATGACCTGTATTACCGGCAGTACCGCCTTAACTATTATGCGGTAAAAGCACTGTTGGCGCGGGCTTACCTGTGGATGCAGGATAAAGCGAAAGCGCTGGAGGAAGCAAAACAGCTGCTGGCAGAAACGCTGAACCCCGCCAAACCCATTTTCAAAATGGATACAACGGCGGCAACCGACCCAACAAAAGCAACGGATGCCGATTTTGATCATATGTTCAGGTCGGAGGTGCTATTCGGTTTGTATACCCTTAACAGGCAGAACATTTACAATACCTATTTTTCTCCCGAAATACAACAGTCTTTCAGATTGAGCTTTAATGATTATAACGCCGACGAACAGCGATTAAATGCGTTGTATGATGATGGGCAGGACTACCGTAAAAAAGCATGGATCCCTTTGCGAAATGCCAATGGTACTTATCTTACCCACGTGAAGTTTTCGGTGGCGCCTTATAATCCCAGTCCTAATATGATGCCGTTGATCAGAATGGCCGAGATCATCTTAATGGCGGCGGAATGCAGCAATACCCTCGATGAAGGCAAAGCATACCTGAACATGCTGCGTACCTCAAAGTTTTGCGTTGACCTGAACCCCACCACCACCACACAATTAAAAGAATATATCACCAACGAGTTCAGGAAAGAAACGATAGGGGAAGGACAAATGTTCTTTTACTATAAACGCAATGCCATGACCACCGTGCCTAATCATGTGTGGGCCGGCACACCCCCGGTGCCAACCAAAACCATATCCCTTGCCAGTTATGTGGTGCCGTTACCTGTAAGTGAAGTTTCTGTGAGGGGCAACTAAATTATCTCAATTCTTAAAAGCGTACAAAATGAAAAGATCAATATACTTTCTGGTATTGCTGGCAGTGGTTATGTCAGTTTCCTGCAGGAAAGAGATGATGCAGTATGAAGGAATGGAAGGCGTTTATTTTGCGCAGCAATGGGGACTGCCTTCTTATTCAGTTTGGCCTTACCGTCCGTTCTCGTACGTAGAGCTGGTAAAACAACCCGTTTCAGTAACCGAATATACCGCCAATATAAAAGTGATGTTCACCGGGGCAGCCAAAGACTATGACCGGCATTTTAAAGTGGAGATCAACCCCGATAGCACCACTGCGGTGGAGAATGTACATTATGCGCCGTTACCCGCATCGGTACTGGTGCCCGCCAATGCGCTGGAGGCTTATGTGCCGTTGGTGGTAAAGCGCTCGCCCGACCTGCAAACGGCCGGTAAGAAGATCGGCCTGAGGTTAGTGGCCAATGAAGATTTTGGCGTTGCCTTTCCCAAATGGAAAGCTATTCCCGAGCTGGGTACCGGCAGCCTTACACCGGCAGATACGGCTTTTGATAACAGCATACATACGGTACTCGTGCACGATTTTATGGTGCAGCCTGCAGTATGGCGTGGTTCTGTAAATCCTTCTACAAACCGTGACGCTGGTTCGTGGGGTGGTTTTACCCGTAAGAAAATAGAACTGATGTGCCAACTGTTCAACCTCACCTATGATGACTTTGGTTCTACCGAAACAATGACCGGTATATTGGTTAGCCTTATAACACAGGAAATGACGCGGTACCTGATTGAGCAGTTCAATGCCGGCACCCCGGTGAAGGAAGATGATGGCCGGTTGATGTGGGTGGGTTCCGTACCCTGGACCTCAACCGTTGGTGTACCGTATCCTTAATGTTTAAATGAATGTAATTATGAAAAGATGCAGCATAATCATACTAACTGCGTATATCACTTTCCTGAGTGCCTGTTACAAAGACAAGGGAAATTATGACTATCGCGATATCAACGAAATAAAGATCAGCGGGCTGGCGGCCGGCTATGCCTATGTGCTGGGAACCACCCTGCATATTGACCCTGCAATACAAATGAGCCAGAAAGACCTCGATACTTCTGCGGCTGCGTATTACTGGATCTTATATAAGGATGAATCGACCATCATAGATACCATTGGAAGATCGGCCGTGCTCGATACCCGCATAATTGTAGAGCCCGCCGCTTATACGCTCTGGTTAAGGGTGGTGGATAAGGCAACCGGCGTTACCTATAAAGCAAACACCAAAGTAACCGTGAGCACCCTGTTTTCGATCGGCATGCTGCTGATAGGAACCGATAATAACGGCAATGCCGAAGCGGAAATGATCTCGATGGTGAAGGATACCATCATCTTCCGGAATATTTTAAGCAATAGCGGTTTGCCCACCCTGCGCGACCCCATGAGCTGTATGCTCTTTGGCGGTACCAGTACCAACCCCAATATTGCGCGGCTTTGGGTAATGACAAAAAGCGGTTCCTACTTTCTCGACCGGTCGACCATGGGCGGCAATACTTCACGAAAATTCGCCAATATTTGTATTACCAACGAAATTGCCAACAAGGAAGCCATTACGCCGGTAGTGGGAATGCCGCAGGTAAGGGATAAGGGTGGAGCCACAAGTGGCGGTACAAATGCCTGGGGACGTGCCGTGATCACCACCGATGGCGATATCTTTGCCACTCATTCCCTGTTGAACGGGGGCGACTATTACGCCAACCCCATAAACCGGGTGGCTACTGATTTTTCAAAACGCCTTAAAGCAGCGCCTTACTTCTGGTATGCTCTAGCCAATTATGGCGGTTCCCCATCGATGATGTGGTTCGATACCGATAACCAGCGCTTTATGGTATACGCTAATTTTGTTGCTGCTAATTCTACCATACCTGCCGATGTGGCCGGCGATATGTTCAGCTGGAACCTGGCATCGCAGGGGCGTTCCCTGGTATATGGAGAAAATTCGCGTAATACCGACAACGGTTCAACAAATGGCAACTCATTCGCCATCGTGAAAGACAATACGGGTGCACACTATATTTATAAGTTTTACGCAACCTCCGCCTCACCGCAGAAGCGCGATCTGTATACTGTTTCTCCCATAGCGATCGATTTCGATAAAGCCGGTTTCTATGCGTTCTCCTCAAAACGTACCGTCATCTTTTATTCAGTTGGCAACAAGTTGTATGCATACGATTACAATAAAGGGCTGGAGAAATTCTACCAGTTCCCCGAATTATCGACCGACGAAATAACGATGCTGAAATTCGATACCCAGATCGATTTTTCAACCAATTCATTATACGTGGCTACCTATAATGGTACAACCAAAGGTAGGCTGCGCCGGTATAACGTAGGCTCCAATCCCAATACCGTGGATATTACACCGGTACCCGGGGCCGACTGGGACGGCATGATAAAAATAAAAGACATGAACTGGAGAGGCGTGAACTAAGGCCATTCTCTGTTAAACCAATACAATTATGATGAAGTCAGTTAAGGTTTTAATTACAGCAGGTTTTATTACCGGCGCGTCCCTTTCGCTTTTTGCGCAAACGCCATTTAAGGTGAAGGGAAATTTGAAAGATACTTCGAGGAACGGCGAGAAAGTATTCCTGAGTTATTTCAATGGAGAAAAGAAAGTGTATACCGCATCCGTTGTAAAGGATGGTACGTTTACGTTTGAGGGAACCGTTAAGGACCCTGCCCGCGCAACGCTTTCGATCAGTACCTCAAAAGAAGAACGCAAAGCGATACCCTGGATCATGTCGGATAAATGCGAGTTTTTTATTGAAGGCGGTGATGTGACTGTTGAAGGGCTCCCGATATCAAAGGCCGTTATAAAAGCGCCCGGCAGATCACAAAAGGATTTCCTGGCGTTCCAGGCAAAGCTGAAACCGTTCACTGAAAAAGAACGCACTTCCTACCTCGCCATGCTGAATGCGCTGGCGGCACGCGATTCCATAACATCAAAGAAACAGAAGGCCATCAATGATATAAGCAAACATCAGGTCGACAGTGTGGAAATGGCGTTCCTGAAAGCCAACCCGGCCTCGCATGTGTCGCTGGGGCTGCTGCGTGAGAAGATCACGGCCCAGGCGCTGTCGGAAGATAAAGAGACAATGGCTGCATTGTATAACAAACTGGCAGCGCCATTGAAAAAAACGATCCTCGGTAAACAAATAGGGGAGTTGATCGAAACAGCCGGTAAGTTAGCGCCAGGTAAACCGGCCGCTGACTTTGTGTTGAACGATACCCTTGGTAATCCTGTACGGTTATCTTCCTTAAAAGGAAAGTATGTGTTGCTTGATTTCTGGGCAAGCTGGTGCATACCCTGCCGCGCTGAAAACCCAACGGTGATAAAAGCATACGACCGGTTTAAAGATAAAAACTTCACGGTGATAAGTGTATCGCTTGAAAAACCGGGCGACCGCAAAGCCTGGGTGGCGGCCATTGTAAAAGACAAACTTACCTGGACGCAGGTGGCCGCGCTTACCAAAGAAGAGGGCGACAATATGCGAAAGCTGTACGGCATTCAAAGCGTCCCTATGAATTTCCTGATAGATCCGCAGGGAAAGGTGGTGGCCACTTATTTACGTGGCGAGGCATTGATCAAAAAGCTGGAAGAGATACTGTAACCCTCCTGCCGGATAATGAAAAAGCGGGTGTCTCCATGTTTTGCAAACATAGGAGACACCATTTTTTTTCGGTAGCGGGCTTAGCCTGCGAAAAAAGAGGAAACCAAAAAAACAGTTGTTTATTTTTTCGTTTGTTTGGCAGACCACTCAATGGCTTGCTGTATCAATTTCCGGAAATTCGGATTG
>CBIHPC010000134.1:0-16118 GCA_966211305.1 uncultured Niastella sp. | reverse complement strand
GATGTTTTTAAAGCATCAATTTAAGCGCACAGATATGCAGCTGAAGGAAATTAAGTCATCCCTTGCCGGAGATTTTGAACATTTCCTGATGACGCATGAAAAAGGATGCAGTAATACTGCCATGAAGTATATCCGCATACTGAAACGGATATTAAAGTTTGCCGTTGACCAGGAGTGGCTTTCTGCACATCCCCTGGCAACTTTCAAATGCACTTACAAGGAACCAGCACGCGAACGGTTAACGATGGAAGAAGTGGTTACTATTTACACAAAGGAGTTTGATGTAGATAGGTTAACGGAGGTAAGAGATGTATTTATATTTTCCTGTTATACTGGCTTTGCTTACCAGGATGTATTCAGTTTAACAACAGATGACATTATCACCGGCATTGACGGCGAAAAATGGATTGTAAAGAACCGGACCAAAACCAGTACGCCGGAACGGGTTCCCCTCCTACCCATTGCGCTTGACATACTGGAGAAATACAAAAACCATCCCTGGTGCATTGATAAGAACCGATTATTACCCGTTAACAGCAATCAATGCTACAATGGCTATCTGAAAGAAATAGCCCGCATATGCGGCGTTAAAAAGCATTTAACCACCCACATGGCCCGCCATACTTTTGCGACTACCATTACGCTGGAACATGATGTGCCTATTGAAACGGTGAGCATGCTGTTAGGCCATAAGAGCATTAAGACAACGCAGATTTATGCTAAGGTGAGTCAGAAGAAGGTGAGTGAGAATATGAAGGTGTTGAAGGAGAAGTTGGCGAGCGTAAAAAGAGAGGTAAAGAAAGGTAATAATTAATGGACATCGCGTTTATCTCTCGTTTACAGGCTCCTTCGATTTGAAAAAGGGGCCTGTAATATTGTATGCTCCTTCCTGGTCAGAGTTATAAATTACATTCATTTGAAATCTGTAACATATGTCTACATACCCATTTTGCAATAGCACTTCCTTTCGAATTGTACCAGACATTCAAAACATAACATCTTTTTCTTTTGGCCCGCGAACAATGGCTTTAACAAAATGATTGCATTTCTCTAGCCATAACACAATTTTTTGCTGGCCAAAAGAAAGTAAAAGCGGGACCTAAAATCCGTTTTGCCGGCGGCCATTCAATGAACTAAAAACCCCTTTTTTTTATACCTGGGCAAGGCTTATATCAATAAGACTGATTTAAGTTTTTAGTAGCTAGCTATGTTTTGGTCGGACCAAAACCTTTTTCCTTCATCCGCCAGCTGGCGGATTCTGTAACCAAGTACCCTAATTATTCTCTATCTTCCAGCTACGTAAGTATTTCGAAAATCGACCCAGATGGCGTTTAAATCCCTGGATTTGGGGTGATTTTTGTTTTTCTAATTTTTCATTAATTTTACATCAAATGTTACCCAATGATACCCGAAGCAAAATTAAAAATATCACTACAGGAACTGTCATTGAAGGGAGCCAAGATCATTGCGCAACAATCAGAAATCTCCTTTGTACAAGCTTTCCAACAAGTACAACGGTTAAAGAAGACTTCGAAGGTAAATCAGTCCTCAAAGAAAAGCAGGTAGCTTTTTTAGAAAACTTCTGTAATCAAAATAATTTATGGGTTACCGATCTTCCCGGGGAAGATCGGTATTTAACCAGAGGCGGTGAGGCTCGTGTATATCTTCATTCTGACAATAAGCACGTAATTAAATTAAATGACGGTGTTTATTCTGCAACGTGGCTGGAGTTCTTTAATAGCATCCTGTTACACAATCTTATTTTCTCCAATACAGCTTACTCTTTAATAGGTTTTGTGAAAGACGGCACTACTCTGTATGCAGTATTAAAACAGCCGTTTATCACTTCAGATGCGCAGGTTGATTTAAATGATATAAAGAAGCTTTTGACCTTTAATGGCTTTGAAAATAACCGAAGGAATGATTACATCCATAAAGAACTGGGACTAATCCTTGAGGACATGCATGATGAAATTGTTTTGGTAAACGCTGAAACCTTATTCTTTATTGACACTGTGTTTTATACAGTTGTTCCTTCATAAACCTTGGTTTTTATGGGTAGTAATTAATTGACACCGCTCCCCCATACTATTCAGCACTTATTATATTAAAAGATAAATGCGACAAGTAAGCGCAGTATTGCAGAATCTAGAAAAACTGCAATACATTAATGCGTTAAGAAAACGGACGTTAAAAATTTAGAATGAAGAAGATCCTGCTGACAATTTTTATAGCTATTACAATTAGTTCTTTTGGACAAAACTGGACCAACTATCAGGTTGATTCAATTTTAACCTTAACGATACCAGAAAATTACAAGGTTATAGATACATTGGGACAAAGAATTATTACTGCCCGAATTGACAACGGACTGATCCAGGTTTCCGCCCTTGCAAACGAAGGTGAAATTGCCACTAATGTTAAAAACGAAGGTGAACTCATAAGATTTTACAAAGAATTTGAAAAAGGGTACATTAATTCCCAACATGGACAGGTAATTAAGGATGAAATAGTTGAAAACAGTGGATTAAAAATGATCCGCTTTTCATACAAAGCTTTCATGAATGGTGAACTTCAGATCAGGCACTGCTTATCCGTGTTTGTTAATGAGAAAATGTATGCAGTTAATTTTTGGGAAGTTGAATCCTTAACAAATGACATGTCAGCACCCCGGGAGCGACTATTTTCTTCATTTACATTTCCTCCAAATCTTGGGCTAAAAAATCAAATGACCAAAAAAGCAGAAGAGGAGAAGGCTGTTAAACAGGGTGAACTGATTGGGAAAATAACAATCTTCGGACTAATAATCGGATTAGCCATTTGGCAAACCAAAAGGGCAAAGAAAAAAAGAGTAATGGCGCCGAAAATAAAGAACCCCTAAAGCTCTTATCTGTAAAGAATTCCGAGATTATAAAAATGTATAGTAAGTTAATCAAAATAGCAATCAAACTCACTTACTCATTTTCACAAATTTCAACAACTTAAAACCCTTTACTGAAATTCAAAATTTCTCTACCTTCGAGTCACTCAAGTTCTCCCATTTACTGCATTTTTCAAGGTGATCATCGAGGTGAACCACTAATTCACCCAATATAAATCATTGATTCTGTACGGGCTTTCGTGCTTAAAAGTAGTTTGGACGAGACCACTCTCACGTTTATTTGAAAGTAACGAAAAGCATAAAGCCCGTATAAAACTTTGGTTTTGTATGGGTTTTTTGTTTTTGGGTAAGAAGCGAGCGTGAAGGGGCATTATTGAGTGGGTTCCGTTTTTAGCTTAACTTTATTTAGTCAATTATTTATTTTTTTACGCAGAAGGCAATTAATTATGGATTATATAGAATCCAATGTAAATGTAATGTTAGGTAAACTCGTTGTTAAGGGAACCAGAATACTCCTTATAGTACCGACACCGGCAGGGTAAAGAAAACATATATATTTACTGGTTTTTGTTGACAGAAAAACCTGATAGAATAAAGATGCGCAGAGTGCAGTCTGACGAATTGTATACTATTTCACCCAACCCTTTGTATCGGTGAACAATATTTCACATTGCAGCCTGAACATAGACACAACCGATAACCGCATGTTGGGAATGCTAACTTTAGATTTCGATGAAAAAGAAACCCAGGATTATATAAAGGCAACCGGCAATCCCTCGTATCCATTTATGGCCGTAGTTATTGCAAACAGGCTTCTGTATGTAGTGGAAAACAAAGAAAAAATGACTAACGGAAATGTAACCATCCTAATAGATGGCTACACTAAAAAAAGAATTAGAGAAAATGGCAAATGATGTGAAGAGAAAAAAGTAATGCCTCCTCTCACTCCGCCTTCAAACTTTTCACCGGGTTTTCCATTGCCGCTTTAACAGCTTTTATACATACTGTTATCAACGCAAGGCCAAATGTGATCGATGCAGCCAATACAAATACCCACCAGCTTAATTCAGTTCTAAAGGCAAAATTCTGTAACCACTTATTCAACACCCAATAACCTGCCGGCAAGGCAATGCAGGTAGCGATAAATACTGGTTTTAATAAATCCTTCGACAACAATATTACAATACCCTCTACCGACGAACCCAACACTTTTCTAACACCTATTTCTTTAAAACGCTTATTGGCCGTGAAGGACGCCAGGCCAAATAAACCCAGGCTTGCTACAAAAATGGCAAGCCCGGCAAAAACAGATAATATGGTTTGCTGCCGGATATCTTTCTCGTACATTTCACCGAACTGCTGGTCTAAAAATTTATACTCGAACGGATATGATGGTGCTGCTTTACTGTATGCATTCTGTATAAGTGCCATGCCGGCCTTTAAGTTGCCGGGCTTTAGCTTCACCAATATCTGCCTCCTGTCTTCCGCCGGTGATATTATCAGCGCTTCAATATCATGTTTTAAAGATTGGAAATTGAAATCATCCACTACCCCAATCACTCTTCGCTTATTGCTGTCACGAACAGTATTGAAGATCCATTTCCCAATGGCTTGTTGGGGCGTCCAGCCAAATTTAGTTGCAGCCGTTTTGTTGATCAACACCGCTTCTGTTGTATCGGTGCTGAACCCGGCGGTAAAGTCCCTGCCCGCAATAATTTTCAGTCCCAGCGTTTTTACAAATTCAAAATCGGCAAATTCAGTCCTCGCATTCAATCGCTCCGGATGTCCTTCCACTTCAAACATCTGCCCGTCGAAAAAACCACCGGGCTCGCCCGACATTGCTGAAACGGCATGCACGGCGCTTTGGTTCTGCAGTCCGGTTTTGAAAACATTCAGATTTTCATAGATATGCCTGTTGTCGACCGGAACAATAACTGTTTGTTCTTTATCGTACCCCAACTGCCGGTTCTTTACATAACTCATTTGTTTTGTAATGACAACAGTGCCAACTATCAAAAAAACCGAGATACTAAATTGAACAACCACCAGTGCCTTTCTGAACGATGCGCCGCTTTTGCCCCAACGCAGCTTACCTTTCAAAGCCTGGATAGGTGAAAAAGCAGACAAAACAAATGCGGGATAACTGCCTGCAATAAATCCAACAACGATGATAATGCCAATAAAGAACAAATAAATGTAGGCGTCATTCCAATTCACATTCAATGAATAACCCAACACCTGGTTATACCATGGCATTGCAAGCAATAACAAACCGACAGCCAACAGGCACGAGATGGTTGTCAGCAATACCGATTCGCCGATGAATTGCCAGATAAGATTTTTCTTCATTGCACCCAATGTTTTGCGCAAGCCAACTTCTTTTGAGCGTTCCACCGAACGAATGGTTGATAAGTTCATGAAATTAATACAGGCAATAAGCAGGATCAGAATGGCGATGGAAAGAAAAATATATACGGTGGTTTTGTCGCCATGCCTCACATTATCCCGCGCTGTACTGTCAAAGTAAACGTCTTTCAATGGCGTTAACGATAAAGACCATTTAAAGCCGTATTTGCGCATTTCGCTGCCGAGGTATTTTTCCACGAAAGCCGGAAACTGCTTTTCAATGTGCGATTGTGATATATTTGGAGCGAGCTGTATATACGTGTATACGCCATTATTTACCCATGTGGTCATCCAGGGCGCATCCCTGTATCTTTCAAGAGAAGTAACAATGTCAAAAGTAAGATGTGAACCTGCCGGTACATCTTTGGCAATGCCGGTAACTTTTAGCGGCGTTTCATTGTTCAGGGTAATTATATTTCCCATGGCGTTGTCAACGCTTCCAAAATACTTTTTTGCTGTAGATTCAGTAAGCACCACGCTGTTCAATTCTTTCAAGACCGTTGCCGGCGTACCCTTTATCAATGGAAACGAAAAGAGACTGAAGAAACCCGGATCAACATCCAGCTCTTTCTTTTCATGAAAAAGTTTTGAGCCTACCGAAAAAATATTATCATTCTGGCTTACGCGAACAGCCCGTACGATCTGGCCACTAAAATCATTTAACAACGCCGGCGCATGCTGACCTGACAAAAAAGCAACACGCATCGTTTTTTCATCTATGGCCGCTCCCCGCATTACACGATAAATACGGTCTTTGTTCTTATGGAAAACATCAACATTGAACTCGCTCATGATAAACAAATAGATCATCATGCAAACGGTAATGCCGATGGTAAGGCCAAAAATATTGATGAAAGAAAAAACTTTGCTCCTTATCAAATTACGCCATGCGATCTTGAAGTAATTCCTGAACATATAAGATGATTTCAGATGTATTAATTCCCTTTACACACTACTCCCCCGCTAACGGCATTCAATATTATGCCAGCATTATGGCAAATTGATTATTAATAATTTGACTGGCACGTATTTGCAGTATTGTTCGAAAATGATACAATTATTGTCCGGTTGTGGTGTTGGGCCTGCGGTCAGCTTTTACAACGGCCTTCATCTTTGTTTCGAACAAATGAACAACATGTTTAATCGAACAGATGGGTACTGCAATTGACAATGTTCGTTTTCGTTCCCGCTTCCAAAAACAGCTAGCAGCTTGCAATCGGCACCATTGCAACTGCCACCCGGCAAACCGGAAACCAGGATGCGATGGCGCGATGCGACCTCCCACTTGTATCAGTACTATGGATCTTACAACTGTATCCCGATAACCGGGGTTCATTTGCATGCACTTTCATTGGCCAATGAAATGCGTTGAGCCCGATTAGTAGCTCGACCAGGATTTTTATTTATTAATTTTTAAAATTTTAAGTTATGAAAAAAGGTATAATTATATTCAGAAATGAACACGAACTGGCAACGCTTATCGAAAACGTTCCGGAAAAAATGAAAGACAATCCGGCGTTTCCCAATCCGCCGGCGGCTTTGGCAGAGCTCGAAAAGGAAGCTCCTGAATTCCGGAAATCCCTGAGAAAAGCCATCAACCGCGACAAGCAATGGGTAGCTTCTAAAAACAATAAGAAAACCAGGGTATTGGCCTTGCTGGAAGAAGTGGCGGCATATGTGACCGCAACGAGTAAAGGTGACCGGGAATTGATCTTCAGCAGCGGTTTTAATGTTACAGATGAAACTTCCGGTTCCGGAAAACCGTTCATCGGATCACTGGTAGTTGAACTAAGCAACCCGGGCGAAGCCATTTTGCGTGCTAAAAACCAAAGGGGCGCCGTTGCATATGTACACCAATATGCAACCGAAATACCGGGGCCTAATACGGTGTGGACCAGTCACGGAAGCTCTATCGCTGATCATACGTTTATCGGATTGCATTCCGATAAACGGTACTGGTTGCGCGTAGTTGCTATCGGCCGTAAAGGTCAACAAGCCTATTCACCGGTTATTTCAAGATCGATACAGTAATCGATCACAACATATCTTTAATAGTGAACCCCGGCGGTACCGTCGGGGTTGATTTTATAACCCACCAAACATCCACCGGGCATGTTGCAGCGACTGGGCGGCGCTTAATTCGTAATTGTACAACGCCACCTTTCCTATACTTCCATGAAAGAAGGAACTGAAATCTTCCGATCCGATCCTGAAGGGCGCTGTTCCAGCCCGGGGAATAACCCCATACTCGGTCAATGCATCTTTATCTTCAAACGAAACAATAAGGCCGCCCGCATTTCTTCGCTGTACATACAATTTAGTATAACCCGTTCGGTAAGTCGAATTGGTATCAACGGTATTAATGATAAGCGTATAATGGATCCACTCACCGGCCTGAACCGGCCAGCCATTTGTAGCCTGGTAATAAGAACCGGTTCCCTTATCACCGGCTAAATTGAAAGCATATCCCGATATTCTGTTCACCCGTCCGGAGTCGTACCCTATCGGGGTTTGACCATACATCCTGGCCACATATTCACACTGGCCGTTCTCCCGTTTTCCCATCCAATGCACATAACCACTGCCGGTCATTCTTTCAAAAGTGAGCACGTCGGCACGAACCCAGGCATCGAGGGTAAGTATACCCGTTGCAGGAACTGACAAATCGGGCCTCGAGGCTATCTCAACATACTGATCGGTCCCATTAAAAACCAGCGCGCCATCGCCGTCAGGCATGCTGGTTATACCCGGATGGTTATAAACAATTCCGGGGTGATCACGGCCTGTAAGGTCGGTTCCTGCGGTGTTCCAGAATGCAACAGGCGCCTCTGATAAAATACGGGAATCGTAACCGAACATTTTCTTACTATGCTCTATTATCGTAGCCTTTCCAGGCTCGTGATCGTACACTGCTATTTTACCAATACCGCCTTTGAAGTAAGAACCGAAATTGCGGGTGCCTATACGAAATGGGGCAGTACCCGCAACCATGGCGGCGGGGCTCAGGGCGTCCTGGTCTTCAAAAACTACGAGGGAGTCATTATTGTTCTTCCTTTGCACTATCATCTTCGCATAACCGTATGGGTAGGCTTGCGAAATTGCAATAGTATTGATAATAAAAACATAGTGCATCCATTCGCCAGGCAGGAGCGCCCATGAAGCGGCCGGCTGATAATACGAGCCGGCGACGGACTGCCCGCCGGGAGTAAACGCATTGCCTGTTATTCTGTTGGCACGTCCTTCATCGCTGCCTCCGGGGTTTTGTGCATACATCCTGCACACATATTCATGCCGGTCGCTTTCTCCCTTACCCATCCAGTTTACATAACCCGTTCCTTCCATATCGGGAAAATCAAGCACATCGGGCCGCACCCAGGCTTCTAGCGTAATAATTCCGGTTGCAGTCACAGAAAGGCCTGCAAACGAGTTTACTTCTGCATACTGGCCGGAGCCATTTAACAACAGACACTTATCGCCATTGGGTAATGTAGTTGTTGTCGAAGTATTCGCCCACCCGTGGTGTTCGTGGCCAGAAATATCGGTCATACCTGCATCGTTCCAGAAAGCAACCGCCCCATCGGCCAGTACAGCATTATCATAGGGGCTTAATGCGGCATTCATTGTAAAAGTTGCTCGACGTGCCTGACCTGCCGCTTTTGCCGGCGTCGTGTATTGGGGATTATGTGTTTGTTCAATATGCCGGCGGCAACCGGTAAGCAATGCCGTGAAAGCAAGACCGGAAAGAATGTATCGGAATTTCATATTTATTGAATAGCGATTAATAATGGAGAAACCTGGCCCAAGTTATCAGCTATTCCTTCTGACAGAGCCTTAAACCTGTGAGTGAACGGTTCTACCTAACAAGCGGGCAGGTTACTGCTATAAACGAACGATAAGGACTTATCATTATAGTGCTCACCGCAATTCGGTGAACATGCAGTATGGCGCCTGGAACGATGATATCGTTGCGCTTAAAGCACATTGGTATTATACCTGGGGAAATAAATTGCATAATGCGTCACCTAAGAACAGTGAATTTGTTCCCATGTTCCGGGGACAGGCTGATGTAAACACTTATATTATCAATGCGGTAAAGGCCCGCACAGCACCATAAACCTGTGCGGCCTTTGCATTTGCTTAAAAAAAAATTGCAGGGCATTGTGGTACCCTGCAACTTCACAGCGTTTCAAAGAACGGTTATTCCGCTTTTTCAAAAAGCTCGGTAGTAGCTTCCTGTGGAGCTTCTTCAGCAACAGGAGCATCGTTTCCACTGTCTTTAGCCGGTTTTGCTTTCTTTGATGATTTGTCGAGAATTTTCTCAAGGGCGCCGATAGCTTCCTGAAGTGGTTTCAACTTAGCCATCAATTCAATTTCTTCTTCTTTAAGTTTCTTTAATGCGTCAGTCACTGGATTTTCTTTTACAATGGTTTCTTTGGCCATAAAATTTGCTATGTTTTTTTGTGAGGTTTTTTGAAGATGCTAAAGGTTTTGCCCTTTTTTTGAAACAGGTCGCTAAAATACATTCTTAATTCAAATGGCAAAATACCGGGCCTGACTTTAATTTCTCACACCACCAAAAAAGCATTTAGCCCCTGTTTTCCCAATGAAAAAGAAAAAATTACGATCCCACACCGGGAAAAACTTCAGGCGAATGGCAATTAACACATTAGAACTTTCGGTGTTTTGACGGTTCAGGCCCATACTGCCAAAAAGATAATTGAAAATTCCCTGAACCTGCAACTGTGGCATTTTTAATTTCAATTATCTTCATTGTTAATTAACCATGAAAAATGAAATCAATTTATTGTATTGCCTTTTTTCTCGTTGTATTTACAAAAGCCTTCCCCCAGTCGCAATATCACCTGTTTGAAATAGCCAATTGCAATGGTGAAACCAGAACCGCTTTATATGGAACACAGTTGTCACAGGTAATGTTTGCGTTAAAAGGAGCTGTAAAATTTAAAGGAAATAACTTTCTGAAATTTAGCAGCAACAACACCGCTAACCCCGATAGCCTGGAAAACAAAGCCATTCAATTCAGAAAAACATTACCGAAAAATTTCTGGGATAATGGTGTAGCGCAAACCAGACTGGATACAAAACCAAATGAAGATGGGAAGATCTGGTTTGAAAAACTATATGTGCAAATAGTCAACAAAAATGAAATAAAGATCTTTGCTGCCTGTAAAGTACTTATTGAAGGAACCGATCCCGAAAAGGAAAGGATAAACCCAAAAATTCAGGACATCAAAATAACGCTTGATAAAAATGCATTGAAGAAATATAATCCGCTCATAAAAAAACTGATGGCAGCCAATAATATTGCGCCGATCGTTCCGCAGAAAGCAAACAATGGCAAGGATGAACAGCCGCCTGTAGTTGAAAAGCTTGAAAATTAGTATTCTCCCAAAAAAAGAAAGCGCATTTACTGCGCTCTCTTTTTTATAATAAGAGCTTTCTTCACCACATTCCCACTCGATGGGTTGGGTTCATCGGGCTGATGGCCGCCTGCACATAGCTGCATTGTTCCATTCAGCGCCTGGCGCTGTCCACTGGCATTTACATAAGTAAGGTCTTCCGGCATCAATGTAAACTTAACCACTTTGCTTTCACCGGGTTTCAAGGTTATTCGTTGAAATCCTTTCAATGTTTTCAACGATGTAGTGATGGCGGTATTTTTATTTACCAGGTATAATTGAACTACTTCGTCGCCTTCTCTTTTACCTGCATTCGTAACCCGTACAGAAACAGTGATGCCTTTTCCTTCATCTGCAACCGCCGGCGCCTGTAACTGATCGTAGCGGAAAGTCGTATAACTGAGCCCATACCCAAAACCATATAAAGGTTTTCCGATGAAATACCGGTAAGTACGGTTCTTCATTGAATAATCTTCAAATGCTGTAAGGTCAGCGTCGCTTTTATAGAAAGTAACTGGCAAACGGCCCGATGGATTATAATCACCGAAAAGAATATCCGCAATGGCAGTACCTGCCGATTGTCCGCCATACCAGGCATTAACGATGGCCGAAACATTTTCAGCTTCCCATGGCGTTGCAATGGCGCTGCCGGTCATCATTACAAAGATCACCGGTTTGCCGGTGGCCTGTAATGTTTTCATCAATTCTGTTTGAATAGCAGGTATCATGATGGTAGTTCTGTCGCCGCCATTGAAACCGGGATCGCTTACTTTCATTTCTTCGCCTTCGAGCTGCGGCGAAATACCGCCTGCAAAAATGAACGCATCTGCATCGCTGTGCTTTTTAGCCAATGCATTGAAATCAGTTACTGCAAAAGTACCGGTATTCAGTTTGAGCGTTGCTTTACCTTCGCCCTGCCAGAACTCCAACACCAGGTGGTATACAGAATCCTTTTGTGTAGTAAGCGTATAGGAGGCAATGCTGCGTTGTCTTCTTGTCCACGAATCAAAAACCGTTTTGCCATTGATACTGAACCGTACGCCATCATCGGCTATCAATTCAAAAGTGATGCTGCCATTGCCGGCGGGTTTGTAATCGGTAACATAGCGGGCCGAAAAATGATTGGCGCGCAGGTTTTCTACCACCTTTTCTCCTTCCTGCCATTCATGATCGATCTGTTTTTCATAAACGGTTGCTACCGGTTCTCCGTTAAGCTCTTTGTTACTAAAATAAGTTGCTTTAATACCAGGCTTTCCATCTGCAGAACAGTTGCCGCTGATATCAGTAAAGGAAAGCACATTATTGTTGGTAAAGTTCACCGCCTGTTCGTACACGACCTGCGTTGATGCACCTACTTTGTCTTTTATTCCCTGTAATACGGTGATCAGTTTTGAAGGGATGCCGTTATAGTTACCCAGTTGTGCCAGCGGGTTATCGGCATTGGGCCCCAGCACCACGATCTTCTTCAACTTTTTTGAAAGCGGTAACGTTTTGTTCTTATTCTTTAACAATACTATGGACTCACGCGCCATTTGCAATGCATGTTTTCCGTGTTCGGCAGCATCGAGTTTCGAATCGGGTGTTTGGGCATACTTTACCATCGATGGCGGATCGAACATACCAAGTTTGAACCTGACGAGAAAAAGCCGTTTTACGGAAACATCTATTTGTTGTTCAGTGATCTTTTTTTCTTTTACCGCCTGCACCAATGCCTTATAGGCATCTGTTCCGCAATCGAGATCGGTGCCATGAAATACGGCATCAGCTGAAGCGGAAGCCGCATCGGAATGGGTCTTGTGATTTTTAAAGAGATCATCGATGGCCCAGCAGTCGGAGGTTACATAACCGCTAAAGCCCCACTGGTTGCGTAAAATATCGGTCATCAACAGATCGCTTGCACAACAGGGTTGTTTTCTGAAGGCGTTATAGGCGCACATGACGCCAATTACTTTTGAGTCAACCACCAGTTTTTTAAATGCCGGCAGGTAGGTATCCCACAGATCATAAGCACTTACATCGGCATTGAATACATGGCGAAGCGGTTCGGGACCGCTATGCACGGCATAGTGTTTGGCGCAGGCCGCTGCTTTCAGGTATTTGGGATCGCTGCCCTGCAGGCCACGTACAAACGCATCGCCCAGCATGGCGGTTAGGTATGGGTCTTCACCATATGTTTCCTGTCCCCGGCCCCATCGGGGATCGCGGAAGATATTAATATTGGGCGTCCAGTAGGTAAGCCCCAGATATCGTGAACTTGTTTTCCCTTCTGCCACCGCTTTATTGAATATAACGCGGCCTTCCAGTGCGGAGTAATCGGCCATTTTGAAAAGGGCGGCCGTGTCGAAGGTAGCCGCCATGCCAATGGCCTGGGGAAAAACGGTTACCGGGTATGGCGTTCTTGCCACGCCGTGAAGGGTTTCGTTCCACCAGTCGTAAGCGGGCACATCGAGCCTTGGGATTGCTGGTGACGAATTGAGCATTTGCGAAACCTTTTCCTCGAGGGTCATTCGGCCAACCAGGTCATTTACCCGTTCTTCGAAAGAAAGTGTGTGATTCTGATAAGGAAATTTCCAGTTCTGCGCAATGGATCGCTGGCACAGCAGCAGGCATGTCATTACTGCGTAATAAAGAAAGGAGCGTGTGATTTTCATATGCAAAACGCCTTTTGGCTATAGCAAAATAAGCCATTATAAGGATAGTAGCGCCAGCAAAAAAGGGAAACAATTTGGTCAAAAAAGGATAAAAATGTTTAAAATTTAGGGTATTGCCAATCAAAAACCCAGGCACGATCTCGTGTGTGCCTTTAAGGGAAGGCAAACCCTTTATTAATCTATTGCCTTAAACCTTCTGAAAATATTTGCATAAAAATTTGTCTGCCTAAATCTTTAGGCATAATATTGCCTAAGAAATTAGGCAATACGTAAATCATGAAAAAACTTACAGCTGCCGAAGAGCAGATCATGCAAACACTCTGGAGTTTGGGCGAAGGTGGTTTTATGAAAGATATTCTTGAACACCTGGCCGATACCAAGCCGCATTACAATACAGTGGGCACGCTGCTGAAAATACTTGTTGAGAAAAAATTCGTGGGCATCAAAAACCCCAACCGTAATAACTTTTATTATCCCTTAGTCACCAAAGAAGAATATTCAGCCAGCGGCATTAAGGCGCTGACCGAAAGTTATTTTCAGGGATCGTACACCAAAGTGGTATCGTTCCTGGTTGATAAAAAAGAAATGTCAATCGAAGACCTGGAATTTTTATTGAAACAACTTAAAAAGAAAGGTAATGAATAGCTATGCCATTCTTATGTACGTCCTGAAATCGCTCTTCATTTCAGGTGTGTTTACCGGTTATTACTGGCTTGCCCTGAGAAATAAAAACTTCCATTACTACAACAGGTTCTACCTGCTGTTGAGTATCACCTGCAGCCTTATCATTCCGCTGTTCAATTTTGCCTGGTTCACTATTGAAAAGGAGCAGATACCGGTTAGCCCTGAGCAGATCAGTTCACTGTCATTACAGGTCATCGATAACAATGCTACGGCGTTCCCATGGCTTAGCATCCTCAACTACGTTGTCATTGGCATAAGCATCGCCCTTACCGGGATGTTCGCGCTTAACATATGGAGAGTTTATCAACTGAAACGGAAATCGGCCGTTTTAAAAATGGATGGCATCGATTTCATTTATACCGATCTGGAGAATGCACCTTTCTCATTCCTGAAAAATCTTTTCTGGAAGGAATCGATTCCAATGGACTCTACGTACGGAAAAAAGATCTTTAAACACGAGCTTACGCATATTCATCAAAAGCATACACTGGATATTCTTTTTTGCCAGATCGTAAACGCCATCTTCTGGATGAACCCTTTCAACTGGCTTATTCAAAAAGAGCTGAAAGCCATTCATGAATTTATTGCCGATAAAGAAGCCGTTGGCAATAATGATGTGGAAGATTTTGCGCGGCTGCTTTTACAGGCCCATTACGGGAATCACTTCCTGAGCCCTACACACTCATTCTATTATTCATCTATTAAACGTCGATTACTTATGTTATCCACAACACACCGAACAAAGTTCAGCTACCTGCGCAGGTTATTGGTACTACCGGTTTCATTTATGGCATTGGCAGCGCTGTCTGTTACAACGAGCGAGACAAAAGCAACGCCGGCCAAAACATCACCGAAAGTTACGGCCAATGCGCCGCTTGATGTACCTGAAGTGAAACCTGCCCCCACATCGGTTGTAGTTCCCCAACAACCGGGATCGGCCGCTCCTTCCAAACGAAAGGTAAAACCTGTCGTTAAAAAAGACACCATACCAGCGCCGGCTACCGGCAAACAAACTGTTATCAAATTCCGACAGAATAACGATGCAAAGGCTGAAGTTACCATATCTGCGGAAAAAATATTAATACGGCCACAAACAGATAGTACAAAAAATAAGTCGCAGGCCAATCCCATATACTATATAAACGGTCAGTTTGCCACCGCCGATGAAGTGAGCAAACTTGATCCCGACCAAATAAAATCGATTCATGTATGGAAGGGTGAATCTGCCGTAAAGAAATTTGGCGCCGGCGCCGCCAACGGGGTAATTGATATCGTTACGAAGCTCGTTCTATAATATCTCAGTTGTAAAAACAAAAGGGGGACCGGCGGCAACCGGTCCCCTTTCTCTTTTGTGGTGTTTTCACAGGTTAGCTATGGCTTATGAGAAACGACGACTAACTACTAACTGATCTTATGCACCACCAGGTTATCATAATAAATGTAACCGTCGGTTGATGACTGCCAGTATGTTTGGCTGCCACCTCTGAAAGTATGGAAGCTGAGATTTCTGATCAACCGTTTTGCATCATTGGTTGTCCAGCGGATGGCCTGGTTCAATACAGTTGTTCCATCGATCACGATCTCCACACGGCCGTCGGTATTGCTGCCGGTATTGCTCTTTATGTACATATGCACGTGATACCACTGTCCTTTGTTCAAACTTCCGCTCGAAGGATATGATTTGCCGAAGGAATTACCATACTGACCGGGCTGGTCTTTATAGTATACATAGGGTTGAAAAAATACGCGGCCTGCATCTGTCTGATACCACATCAAACGTAAGCTGCCGCCATTGCCATCCCAACCGGGATCGCCGCCGGTATTGCCATCACCCACCAGGAAGCCATAACCAATTTTACCACCACGGCTGAAATCGAACTGGCTGTGGAACCTTACATCATAATCCAGTTCATAAGCTGTGCCATCAGAAATGTCGATATTGGCAATAACGCCACCAGCGCCCGACAATGCATTCGCCAGTAATTTGATGCGGCTGGTACCGTTGGAGATCCACGTGCGCGACTCGTTCCAGCCGCTGATATTTCCAAAATCAGCTGCGGCCTCTGCCGTCGTCCACGT
>CBIHPC010000133.1:0-16136 GCA_966211305.1 uncultured Niastella sp. | reverse complement strand
CGCTGCCTGTGTGATTATTGATGAGAACCGAGAAAATCAGCAGCTTGTTCTTTTTAGTGTACAAATATCCGCTCAACGCTACAACGCCCGACAGGGTACCGCTTTTAGCAAATATATAATTACTGTCCTGTTTGTACAAATTGCCCAGGGTTCCCTTGCCCCCGGTGGGCAAAATCACCTGCAACCTTTTCATCCCGAATTCCCGCTGCATTTTCTGCAACAGTGATACAAAGTCGTTGGGAGTAAACAAATTATAACGGCTTAACCCACTGCCATCAACCCAACGGGGCTTTTGCGGCAGATCGCGGAGATCGGTTTTCAGTAGCGTGTCGATCAACTTTCCGTCATTCATTTCACCCAATATTACCTGGCTCACCATCATCAGTGATTGTTCAGCATAAAAATTATCACTGCGGTACATCATGGGTTGCAGAAGCGAATCGGTGGGCTGCGAATAAATGGTGGTGAAGTTGCCAGGCGTTTGTAAGGGTTCGGGCAAATATGTGATCCGTTTGCCAATTGTATCGGGCAGTAACTCAAGGGCCGATTGAATGCCATGGGTAACAAACGGAACATCCTGCTCCTTTTTCTTTTCCTTACCCTCGGTGATCATAAATACGTTTTCATCGCGGTTCCGCTGTACAAAAAACGCCTTGCGCATTATGCCTGCATTGAAACGTACTTTCCAGTTTATTTCAGGAATAGTATAAACAGAGGGTGTTTGATCTTCCTGGGCCTCATTGCCAACCCCCTCCGCTATTTCCTGCACCCAATGGATCATATTGCCATATACCGGCAAAGCGCTGCGCTCGGCCATGTAGTTTTCGTTATAATCATTCCACGACCAGCCGGCGCCCAGGGCGGTCTCTTTCCAATTGCCATCAGTTATATAAACCGGCTTTTTTGTTTTTTGCAGAAAATCGATGACCGGGTTCTTTTTAAAATCGGTATGCAGCAGGCTGGGGTCGCCGGTAGCCACCAGGTATACCGCCGTATCGTTTTCCCGGTATTTAATACCGGGTAAACTATCGCCCAGGTATTTTAAAGCGGCATAACAACTGAACAGTTTGGTATTGGAAGCCGGTACGAAATACTTGCTGGCATTATGACTGTAGAGATATTTATTGGCTGAAGCATCGAACACACTGATGCCAACATGTGCATGCTGCACGGTTGAATCCTGAAAAAGAACGGCATTGGCCGATTTGTTTATCTGGCGTTGCGTTGAACAGGAAAAAAGCAGAAAGCTAAAAGCTGAAAGCCAAAAGCTTTTGAATACAGGATAATTGGTAATAGAAGGGTAAGTGATCGGTAAGCTGCTTCTGTTGTTCATGCTGAAATTTAAAGATTATTATGACAGGCAGTAGCAATTGGCATTTATCTTTTCTCATAACGGGCAGCAATCCGTTATAATTGCGTGAAGCTGCAGGCGCGCCAAACAAATCCTTCTGCAATTACTGCAAGCCTGCAAACAACAGCGAAGCACTGACCCTGTATTCCATTATCACATTATCACATTATTCGCGTTCCTGCGCACGCAGCCATCTTTCAGGGATCTCATTACTGCTGGCCAGCAGATAATCCTTATACGAACAGGCTATATATTTTTTATCGGGCAACTGCATCCACCAGCGGCCGGTTTTTTTGCTTTGCAGAAAAACGGTCTCAATTTCGGCAAAGGCCATATGAAATTCGTTAAATGAATCCTTTTCCTCCAGTTTGGCTTCGCGCAAGCTGCGGTTATAACCATCAACAAGGTACCATAACATATGGCTGATCTGTTTGGCGGTAAGATCGTCTCTGTCGCGGTTAGGCGCATAGCCATAAATACCAACCGTATTGATGGTTGGACTTAACCCTGCAAACTGCATCAGCACACAGGCCTCCTCTCCGGTTAGTCCGTTTGGCGTAACCTGGCTGGCCGGCGCATAGGCATTGGCAATAGCGGCTATATCGAAGCTGAACATTTGCGAATTGCGGATCACCGGTTCCATTTCTTCAATAGCTTCCTTAACATGCCCAACCCTGAAACAGTCGAAACGTAATTTATCCATCGTTTCAAGCATATGCGGGTGCACATAGTAGCTCTGAAACGCAATATGATTATAATGTTTTATGAAGTTGGGCTCGCCGGTAAGCATTTCCATCAGAAAATTTTCCGACCGGTGGCGCGATTCCATACTGAGGTCTATAAGCGAATCGACACAGGTAGCTTCAATAATATATTTTCGGCTTGTATAACAATGATATTGGGCCAGGGTAAGATCGTGCGAGCCACCCAGCACCACAACCGTTTTGCCGGCATCAGTCAGTTCGGCCAGCACCGTTTTCAATGCCGCATAGGTATCGTTCAACCCGGCGCCAATGATAATATTGCCAATATCAACCAGGTTAACCTCGGAATGCCATTGGTATAATGAATAGAACTGGCGGCGAATGGCGTCGGGCGCGGAAATACCCGACTGTACCTGCCCGCTCCCCCTGGTTTCATTACAACCCACCAAAACAATATCGGCGCCCCGCAAATCGGGCACTTCCTCATCTTCATACACTACGATCTTTTTGCCGATCTGACCATCTTTGTAACCTTCATCATCCGAAATCATGTACCGGTTTACCGGTTGCAAAAAATCCCCGATATATAATGTATCCGACATATGGATGCAAGATAGTTGAAAAGTTGACAGGTTGACGAGTTGACAAGGCAACCCTTGATTCGGGCAGCCTGCCTTATTGCCCACCTGTCAACTTGTTAACTCGTTAACTTTTCAACTTATTCTTATCTTTGCGGCATGGATGAATTGTTGCAACAAATAGCCGCGTACAGGCAGGAGATTGAGAACCAGCCAGCCAATGGCGCTGATTCACTGGAAGCTTACCGTATTAAATTCCTGGGCACAAAGGGTATCGTTAAGAACCTTTTTATCGAAATGAGGAACGTTCCGGCCGATAAAAAGAAAGAATTCGGGTTAATCCTGAACGACTTCAAACAACTGGCCGAGGCCAAATACGAGAACTGGAAACAGCAACTGGAAGGCTCCGGCACAACCGCCGCCGCCGCTATTGATGTAACCCTGCCCGGCGATGCGCTGCCGTTGGGTACCCGTCATCCTATCAACCTGTTTTTAAATCATGTGATCAGCATTTTCAACCGCCTCGGCTTTTCGGTAGCCGAAGGGCCTGAAATTGAAGACGACTGGCACAACTTTACTGCATTGAACCTGCCCGAACATCACCCGGCCCGCGATATGCAGGATACTTTTTATATTCAGCAAAACCCCGACTGGCTGCTGCGCACCCATACCAGCAACACCCAGATCAGGGCAATGGAAAAAGAGCAGTTGCCTATCCGTATCATCTGCCCCGGCCGCGTTTATCGCAATGAAACCATCAGCGCCCGCAGCCATTGCTTCTTTCACCAGATAGAAGGTTTGTATATTGATGAGAACGTTTCCTTTGCCGACCTGAAACAAACCCTGTACTTTTTTGTGCAGGAAATGTATGGCAAGGATGTGAAGGTGCGGTTCCGCCCCTCTTATTTCCCATTCACCGAGCCCAGCGCCGAAATGGACATCAGCTGCCAGTTATGCCACGGCGAAGGTTGCGCCGTTTGTAAACGTACCGGCTGGCTCGAAATACTGGGTTGCGGTATGGTTCACCCGAAAGTGCTTGAAAACTGTAATATCGACCCCGAAAAATACACCGGTTTTGCGTTTGGGATGGGTATCGAACGGCCCGCCCTGCTCAAGTACGGCATCAACGACATTCGCCTGTTCAGCGAAAATGACGTGAGGTTCCTGCGGCAGTTTACAAGCGCCACCTAGCTGGTTTATGGTTTGAAGTTTATGGCTTGTGGTTGCTTTCAATTCGGCCCTTCCGACAATATTCAATAACCAAAAACCGCGACAATCCATTCGCGATTGCCGACTCACGACTCACCATTATGGTTCAAACTATTTGCGTTTGCGGTGCAGGAACAATGGGCAGTGGCATTGCCCAGGCTGCATCCCAGCACAACTTTCATGTTATTCTGTACGATGTAAGTACCGACATGCTCGGAAAAGCCAAAGCTGCTATGCAAAACAACCTGCAAACGCTGGTACAGAAAAACAAGATGACCGCTGAGGACAGTTCGGCCATCCTCAGCCGTATTCAGTTTGTATCTGACATCAACTATTGCCTGGCCGATATGGTCATTGAAGCCATTGTTGAAAAACCCGAAGCTAAGGTGGGATTGTTCAATCAAATGGCCGAAGTAAACCATAGCGACACGATCTTTGCAACCAATACATCCTCTTTATCGGTTACCGAAATAGCCAAAAAAGTAAGGCGCCCGCAACGGGTTGCCGGTATGCATTTTTTTAACCCGGCCACCATTATGAAGCTGGTAGAAGTAGTGGCCACCCCGCTCACCGACGAACAAACCATTGACGCCATTGTACAAACCGCCCGGCAAATGGATAAAACGCCGGTTCTGTGCCAGGATGCGCCGGGTTTTATCGTAAATCACGTTGCCCGCCCTTACTATCTCGAAGCCCTGAAACTGGTAGAACAGGGAGTAACCGATTTTCATACCATCGATACGCTGCTCGAAGCGTCGGGTTTTAAAATGGGCCCTTTCCGCCTTATGGACCTCATCGGCAACGACATCAATTATGCCGTAAGCTGCCAGGTGTATGAAGCCCTTGGCAAACCCGGCAGGCTGCAACCATCTCCCATTCAGAAAGAAAAAGTAGAAACAGGACAACTGGGCCGAAAAACCGGTAAAGGCTATTACGCGTATTGAACAAACGGTTCTTTCAGGCACATAAATTAATTTGGCACATGCATTACGTGTTTATACTGACACGTTTTGTGTGAGAAAGGTTATCTTCGTACCCTGTTAATTATTGCACTTGTTTACCAAAATACTCGTTACAGGCGGTTCGGGCTTTATAGGCGCTTACATCATTAAGGAACTGGTGGAAAAAGGCTATGCTGTACGGGCAATCCGGCACAGTAACACCGCGCCGTTCTTTATTCCTGCGCACATTAACGACAAAGTCGAATGGGTGCAGGGCGATGTATTGGATGTGGTATCGCTCAATGAGGCAATGGATGGAGTAGATGCGGTAATTCATTCCGCCGCAAAAGTTTCCTTCAACGACAATGACGTAAGATCACTTTACAAGATCAATATTGATGGTACGGCTAACGTAGTGAACATAGCGCTCGAGAATAATATCAGGCGTTTTGTGCACATCAGTTCCGTAGCAGCCATAGGCCGCACGGTTACAGGTGAAACAATAACGGAAGATAAAAAATGGCAGCCCGGCAAACAACATACAAACTACGCGCTCAGCAAGTACCATGCTGAATTACATGTGTGGCGTGGCGCCGCCGAAGGGTTGGATGTGGTGATAGTGAACCCGAGCACCGTTATAGGGTATGGCGACTGGAGCACATCGAGCTGTGCTATCTTCAAAAGTGTTTACAAAGAATTTCCCTGGTACACCAAAGGAATAAACGGGTTTGTAGCGGTAACGGATGTAGCAAGGGCCGTTGTGCTGTTGATGGAAAGCGAGCACTCGCATGAACGGTTTATTGTTAATGGTGATAACTGGACGTTTCAGCAACTATTCAATACCATCGCCGATGGCTTTGGTAAAAAACACCCGCAAAAAGAAGCAACTCCATTCATGGGCAGTTTTGCCTGGCGAATGGAAAAGTTGAAATCAATGCTTTCAGGCAAAAGGCCGTTACTCACCCGCGAAAGCGCCCGTGTAGCCCAAAGCGTAACCTATTTCGATAACAGCAAGATCCTGAAAGCCCTGCCCGGGTTTTCCTTTACTCCCCTCGAAAAAGCCATTCAAAAGAACTGCGAACAATACCTGGCCAATATGCAACCGCTATAACTGGCAAAAAACTTGTTATACATGCGTGGCCGGATGATATGTTAAAAAATTTAACCCTGAACCGGTCATCGAAAGCCTTCCGGGCCAATACTTTCAGCGCTGGCAAAACGTTTTAAAGGACCTGACCTGGCCGTATATGTAGAATTTGCTAATATTCATACAGTTTGATTACAGATATTACATTTGTGTGGGACAGGGTTTGCAATAAAATCCGTATCCATCTTTTGAAAAATAAATATTCAAGATGAAAAATTTAATGATCCTGTTGTTATCCGTTACCGTATGTTCTGCACTTAAGGCACAGGAAAAATCATTTTCAGTATTAGGAAAAGTACTAGATGCAGAAACCAAACTACCATTAGCAGGCGCCTCGGCCTACTGCCAAAACACCACACAGGGAACCGTTTCGAATAACCAGGGATTGTTTTATATGAACCTGCCCAACGGCGGGTACGATATGGTGGTTACTTATACAGGTTATGAAAAGAAAGTGATGCGCATAAGCAACAACCAGCCCAAAGTTGATACCATGGTGATAGAATTGGGAAAGGAAAACAAATCATTGTCTGAAGTAGCCGTAGTGGCCAGCACGGAAGACCCCGAAGGCCTTACCAAATATGGAAAGTTCTTTACGGAAAACTTTATTGGCAAAACCAATGGCGCAGACCAGGTTGCCATCCAAAACCCCGAGGTATTGAAGTTTTACTACTCCAAAAAAAGGAACCGGTTAAAGATCATGGCCAAAGAAGATCTCATTATTAACAATTATTCGTTGGGCTATAAGATCAGGTACCAGCTCGATTCATTCAGCTACGATTATGGCAGCAATATCACTCAATACACAGGATCTCCCCTGTTCCAGGAAATGGACAGCACCGAAGAAGTAAAAACCCAGTGGGTAAAGAACCGTGCGCGAACTTATTTGGGTTCACGCCTGCACTTTATGCGTTCATTTTATGATAGCAGCCTGTCACAACAGGGATTTATAATAGAAAAGCTCAACGATGATTCCCAAAGCGTAAAAGGCACATTTATAACCAACCCGTATAACGAAGAGGATTATTTGTCAGATAGCGGTAATGTAGAAGTGAGCTGGAGCGGGCGTTACCGCATAAGCTATGGAAATGTTAAACCCGATAAACAATTTCTTGAAGACTATAAGTTACCCGCCAATACCCGGTTCCAGATAACGGTGCTCGATGTGGCCGATGGTTTTGTAATTGAAAAGAACGGGTACTTCTATGAACAATACGATGTTATAAACTCAGGTTATTGGGCCTGGAAAAAGCTGGCCGAACTGCTTCCATACGATTACGAATACCGGTAATTGATATCTACCAACATGTAACCGGCAGGGATAAGTTAGAATTCCTGCCGGTTTTTTATTTATATGCCTGTAAGGCCTTATAAAATCTTTGCGGATTTTTAACTATCCGACCTCAAACCTTTTTTATACCTTCAAACTGAATTCAGAAAGCAGGTAATAGTAATTATCGGGCTATGAGAATAACCATTCGCTTATGGGGACCCTTGCCATCATAGCAGATCAACTCTCTATGACCTTCAAACGTTTTATCGGCACATTCATACTTATAACCGGTTTACTAACTGTTGGTACGTCTTATGCCCAGGAATATAACTTTATTCATTATGATGTAAAAGATGGGCTGGCTGGCTCTACGGTGTATGATCTTTGCCAGGATAAAGACGGTTTTATCTGGTTTGCTACTGAAGCTGGCATCAGCCGGTTCGATGGTACCCGATTCAAAAACTTTACAACAACCGATGGGCTTCCCGAAACGGAAATATTAAAACTTTTTTCAGATTCAAAAGGAAGGATCTGGATGGCCCCCTTTAAAAACAATATTTGTTATTATTACCGGGGCAAAATATATAACCAGGAAAATGACCCGCTTT
This sequence comes from uncultured Niastella sp., assembly GCA_966211305.1. Classification (GTDB taxonomy): domain Bacteria; phylum Bacteroidota; class Bacteroidia; order Chitinophagales; family Chitinophagaceae; genus Niastella. The sequence continues at coordinate 8,325 of CBIHPC010000133.1, read as the reverse complement.
TAAAGAAGGTAGTCCTGTCTTCAGTTGTAACCAACATTCAGGAAAGCGGGGAACATCATATCGCTTTGAAAACTGATGTTGACATTACCATTATTGAACCCGATACAGTAATAAAAACCGGAAGAAACCGGTTTGAGTTTAATCAACTTTTCATACGACCCAGTCCGTTTGGCAAAGGTTTTCAGATAAACATCAATGACTCATGTTTTATAATTGCCGGCAGGATTATGAAAAATGTGCCTTGCTCTACCGTCGGCGGAATGCTTCATTTTAACGAGCGCCTGCATAAGGTCAGGAGCACATTAAAAATAACCGCTGAAGATTTTACACCAGGCATCGACAATTTATTATTCTCAAACACATACGACGGGTCGTGGATGGTTGATACCACCACATTTGACCGTTATGAAGAACGGTTCCTTAAAGGAAAGCAAATAAGCCATGCCTTCGTAGATAAAGAAAAGAACATCTGGTTCGCCACCCTCGGCGCAGGCGTATATAAACTGGCATCCAGGGAATTCAAAACCTTTTATTTCAAAAAGAATATAACATCGGAGATCTTTTCACTGGAAAAGATAAATGATAAAATTTACGCAGGCACCGCGTTCGGCCGGGTATATATCTGGAACGGTTCCACATTGGATACCCTCAATGCGAATAAAGAATTTGAGAAATCGATCAACTACAATTCCACGAACAGGGTCGTTTGTTTAAGAAAAATACAGGACGGCAGCCTGATAATGGGCTCCGATGGGCTGCTCGTTAAAAATATACCTGCCGGAAAGATTTTCACACCCCGCCTGTATGCAATAAAATCAGTTGATGAGTTGGAAAACGGCCTGCTGGTAGTAGGCACTGCAAGACGAACGATGCTTGTTGAGCCGCGGTATCTGGTTGTTCTTGATACCATCTGGCCTTACCGTTCAACCGGTGTATGCTTCTATAATAATTCCTATTATATAGGCACAGTTAACGGTTTATATATTGTAACTAAAAATAAAAAGGTGCGTTTTTTAGGGGATGATTATCCCGCTTTACGTCAACGCATCAGCTATTTCGCCAAATCGCCCGATGGACGCTTATGGATCGCCACTTATGGCGCAGGTGTCATTTGCATGAAAGACGATAAAGTGATCAACAACATAACCACGCGGGAAGGCATTACAAGCAATATATGCAGAACCCTGTTCGTAAACAAAAATTACCTGTGGGTGGGTACCGATAAGGGTCTTAATAAAGTAAATATCAGCCAAACCCCATACCCCGTTACTATTTATAGTACATCAGACGGATTACCTTCTGACATTATCAATACGCTGTATGTAGATGGCAATACCATTTATGTAGGTTCGCCGGCAGGACTTACCTATTTCGATGAAACCAAAGTAACCAATTACTCAAAATGCAACCTCCGCATACTCGATATTTCAGTAGGCAACAAATCACAGCCGCTGCAGGACAGTTACAGGATCCACTACCGGGAAAACAGTTTGAAAATATCGTTTGCCGGTATTTCTTTCAACTCGGGGGGCAATGTATCGTACCGTTACCGGCTTAAAGGTTTAACCAATATATGGGATTCAACCGGTCAAAATGTGCTGGAATACCCTTCCATTCCTCCCGGTAATTATGAATTTGAATTAATAGCGGTAAACAAAAAGGGAATTATCAGCAATCCGGCAAAGATCTCCTTTATGGTTGAAGCGCCGTTCTGGCAAACCATGCCTTTTCAGGTATTGATCGTTGCAGTTGCCATTCTTATTACCTGGATCCTGGTTGCCTGGCGTTTTAGTATCCTGCGGAAAAAAGAACAGGAGCGGTCGTCTATACAGCAAAAATTAAATGAACTGGAGCAAATGGCCTTACGGGCGCAAATGAATCCGCATTTTATCTTCAACTGCCTGAATAGTATACAAAATTTTATAATAACAAACGATCTTGAAGCCACCAACTGGTACCTGTCAGAGTTTGCCCATCTTATCAGGCAAACACTCGATAACAGTGAAAAAAGCACCATATCCATCACTAATGAAATAAAATACCTGAAAAGGTACCTCGAACTGGAGATGATGCGTTTTGGCCATTCTTTCGAATACAATATTGAAGCAGACCAGGAATTGGATTGCGATGTGGTTAGCATACCCACCATGATCCTACAGCCATACATTGAAAACAGCATTCGCCACGGCATCAGGTACAAAGAGAACGGCGTTGGCCGAATAGATATAAAATTTCAAAAAAGTGAAGGCGGATTTATATGCATAATACAGGACAATGGCATCGGTAGAAAAAAAGCCAATGAATTTAAATCCAGGGTACGGGTAGAATATCAGTCAAAAGGTATGTCGCTGACAGCCGAAAGAATAAACATTTTAAACCGCCAGTTAATTGATCCCATAACTATTGAAATAAACGATCTCATCAATGAAAATGAAAAGGCACTCGGTACAAGAATTATTATACGTTTTCCCTGTTCCATTAACTTAAAACCTGTGAAAAAATGATACGCACTATAATAGTCGATGACGAGCCTAACAATATAGAAGCGCTGAAACAGCTTTTGCTGAAGTATTGTCCGCTTATAGAACTTTCAGGCGTTGCCGAAAACATTCGCACCGGCCAGGCGCTTATTCTGGATTCCCAGCCCGAATTGGTTTTCCTTGATATTGAAATGCCATTTGGCAACGCTTTCGAATTATTGAATAACCTGTCGCCGGTTAACTTTGAAATAATCTTTGTTACGGCTTTCGACAATTACGCCATCAACGCCATTAAATATTCCGCGCTGGATTATTTATTAAAACCGGTAAATATTAAAGAGCTGCAGAATGCAGTTCAAAAAGCAGCCGAACGTATTAAAACAAAAAATATTACCAGAAAGATCGATACGTTATTGTACAATCTGTCGGTAAGCAAACCTGTTTTGCAAAAAGTGGCGCTTCCCACCCTCGACGGGTTGGTTTTTGTAAATATCAATGAGCTGGTTTGGCTTGAAGCGAGAGGAAGTTATACGTTTGTTTATATGCAGGACCAGCAAAAGATAATGGTGTCGCGTACATTGAAGGAATTTGAAGACATACTGCCGTTCGAAACCTTTTCCCGGGTACATCAATCGTATATTATCAACCATTACTTTATAAAAAAATATAACCGCGGAAGGGGCGGAACGATTGAGATGGAAGATGGCACAACCATCGAAGTTTCTATGCGTAAGAAAGATGAATTCTTATCGAAGTTTAAATAGCCATTGAATACGGAAATAAGAAGTAGGAAGTACGAGGCAAGAAACTCAAAAGCTTTCAAGGCCTTATCTGCACCCTTTAACCTCAGATACCTTAAAATAAAATGAAGTATGAGTTAAGAAATGGTGAAATCTTCCTGCTTCTTTTATAAAGCTTGAAAAACAAGTAGTGATAATCAATAGCTTTTCAAGTTATAAATCCGGTGATATTGAACTTTTGAAGTCCCTTGTCAACTTGTTAACCTTTTAACCCGTCAATTACTTCTTACCTCATACCTCTTACGTCATTTGGCTATTATCCAGAAGATCCTATTTAAGCGATTTTATTCTTTCCCAGATCTCGGGTATCCGCTTTACCCATACCAGTTCCCGCTTTTTAACCGATGCGTCTTCAACCGGTGTACCGAAATAAATTTTACCACCTTCAAGGGTACCGCCCACGCCACTTTGCGCCAATACAACCGCGTTATCGCCAATGGTAAGGGTTTTTGAAACCCCCACCTGCCCCCATAATATAACGCCATTACCAAGCGTAGTAGCGCCGGCAATGCCAACCTGGGCTGCCAGTAAACAATTTGCACCTAATACGGTATCGTGTCCTATATGTACCATATTATCGAGTTTACTACCCCGCCCTATACGGGTATCATGCGAAACCCCGCGGTCGATGGTACAACCGGCGCCGATCTCAACATCACTTTCAATAACAACCCTGCCGCAGCTTTCCATTTTCTTATACCATACCTCCCTGTCCTTTTTGGTATTGTAATAAAAAGCATCTGACCCTATAACCGTACCGGCCTGAACAATTACGTTGTCGCCAAGGATGCAATGATCGAGAATGGTAACATTGGGAGCGATAAAACAATTCTTTCCTATGGTTACCTCATGTCCGACATAAACGTTAGGCGCTATATAAGTGCCTTCGCCGATAGTGGCCGAATCGCTGATGGGTTTATCGGCAGGTTTGAAAGGCCGGAAATGACGGGCAATTGTTTGATAAGCTTCAAATGGTTTATCAACTATCAGCAATGCTTTTCCTTCGGGACAATCGGTTTTCTGATTTATGATGATAAATGTGGCTGCAGAATGAAGGCACTTGTCGTAATACTTGGGATGATCAACGAATACCAGATCGCCAGGTTCTACTTTATGTATTTCATTAATGCCTGTTGCTGTTCCTTCTGTATTGCCTGTAAGCTCGGCGCCTATCAGATCGGCTATCCATTTTACCGAAACGGGAGCAGGAAATTTCATATCCGTTAAGTTTTCGCAAAAGTAACGCACGACAGGCACTCTGATGGAGTAATTATTCAGTTCAGTTTCATGTTTTCTGATATATTACCGTGCAGGGTAATGACAAGCATCGTGATTTTTCTATAATAACATGGCGCTATTACTTAAAAGCGATGATCATCTTAGCTTCAACAACCTGTTATGTCATCAAAAGCCGGCTTTATGGGCATTGTTTAACCGGTTCAATGATCTTTTTGCCAAAAAATAAATGATCGCTACCGGCTTCTTCAATGGATTTTATTACTGTGATACATGCACAGATATCTTGTTCGCTCAACTTGTATGGAATTATACCTTTGATTATAGATAAACTATTGCGTAACGTACAACCCGCTGCCATTGCATGTTTCAGCTGATGATATAAAACGTAACAAACATGTTGAAATGATAAAAAGGTTATAAAAACATGTTCAGCATTGCACTTAACGATGAATTAAGGCTTCGCTTTTCCCCATTACATAAAAAAAATGTGAATAAAATTTATTAGAAATTTTTTTTAGATAGAAAAAATTATTTTTAATATTGTGGAGGGAAATTTATTTCCCGGTACTTACTAACCCATCCACATAATGAATCTCCCGGCTCACCGGGAGATTTTCTTTTGTATGCATCGCTATTTTATCATCTACAAACCATACCAGGTATTATCGCAGTTTACTTCCCCGGAAGGTAAACAAACATTGAAAGCTTACTTCAATGTGCCTTCAGATGTATATCCTGTTGGCCGTTTAGATTATGACAGTGAAGGATTACTTCTGCTTACCAATGATACGTCCCTCAATCATCGCTTACTAAACCCATCTTTTGCACACGAACGGGAATACTGGGCGCAGGTTGATGGCGACATTTCTGAAAAGGCGATCCGGGAACTGCAAAGAGGCGTTTCAATTACAATCAACGGTTCAAAATACAGAACGAAGCCATGCAAGGCAACGCGTTTTCCCAACACACCGGAGGTTCCGGAACGCCATCCACCTGTTCGCTTTCGAAAAGAGATACCTACCACCTGGATCAAAATGATCTTAACCGAAGGCAAGAACAGGCAGGTTCGAAAAATGACCGCTCAATCGGGTTTCCCTACCCTTCGTTTGATCAGATACAGGATCGGTGGCATTACTTTAGATGGATTATTACCGGGGGATATGCGTGAAATGAATAAAAATGACATCTATACCCGATTATTCGGGTAACGTTATAAGTTTATTTCCCCGAATTCATGGTATGGGGCTCATAACTCCCCAAATACCCGCTTTTATACCCCCATTCTTATACTTTACGCTCCGAACGTTCTCACTTATACTGCAACTTATTCATTACCTTGCTAAAAAAAGGTACGTTATGTTGAAATCAATGACCGGCTTTGGAAGAAGTGAACAGACCGTGGGAGATAAAACCTTCCTGGTTGACATAAAATCACTGAATGGAAAACAATTTGAACTATCGTTGAAGATCCCGGCTTTTATAAAGCCCTTTGAGTTCGATATACGATCGTTGTTATCTAAAAAGCTGGGCAGGGGAACCATTGATTGTACCATAAGCCTTAAAGAAAGCGGCGCCGCCAAGCCGGTAAGCATCAATACCGATCTTGCAAAAGCCTATTACCAACCTATTGCCGAACTGTCGAAGGCTTTGAACCTCGACCCTTCCCATATCTTAAGCACCCTCATTAAACTACCGGAAGTGATAACGCCTACCGGTGAAACATTAACCGACGATGAGTGGGCGCAATTTCAGCGGGTGATAGAAGCTGCTATGGAAAACCTCACCACCCACCGCCTCGAGGAAGGAAAAATTATGGAAAACGACCTGTTATTACGCATTAGCAATATTCAAAAACAACAGGACATAATTGCCACCCTGGAACCTTTGCGCAAACAAAAGATCAGGGAAGGCTTAACCAAGGTACTGGAAGAAAATGTGGGTAAAGAAAACTACGATCCTAACCGCCTTGAGCAGGAGCTTATTTACTACATCGAAAAAATAGATCTCAGTGAAGAGCAGGTGCGTTTAAAATCGCATTGCGAATACTTCAAGGCCATATTGAACGAACCCGAGGAAGGAAAAGGTAAAAAACTTTCTTTCGTATTACAGGAAATTGGCCGTGAGATCAATACAACAGGCGCTAAAGCATATGATTCATCTATTCAAAAATGCGTAGTGCTGATGAAGGATGAACTGGAAAAAGCCAAAGAACAGGTTTTAAACGTATTGTAAAGGCACCGGTACAGGGTTCACAGACATGCACTTTGAACCCTGGCCCATACCTTGCTTCTTTTACCTTGATCCCTATCTTTGTAAAAAATTTCGCTTGAAAAAAGGTATCCTTAATTATATTTATTTCTTTGTACTTCTTACTTCGTACCTCATTCTTCCTTCCTGTGGTACCGTAGATGTTTTTGAAAAGAACGCCACCATTCCCAAACAGGTGTGGAAAAGCAGCTATAAGCCCGAGATCACTTTCACCATAGCTCCCAATGATACGGCCAGGTATAACATTTTTATCGTTATCAGGCATACCGATGCCTACCGGTATAAGAATATCTGGCTAAACGTTCAAACCGAATCGCCGGGCGGCGTGGTCAACAACCAACCCCTGAACCTGCAACTGGCAACCGACAACAAAGGCTGGCTGGGCAGCGGTATGGACGATATATTCGAGCACCGTATCCTCATTACCAATCCGCATGATCCGCAACGGTTAAGCCCGGGAGTTTATCGCTTTAAACTGGAAAACATTATGCGTGAAGACCCCCTGAAAAATGTGATGAACGTTGGTATCCGCCTTGAAAAAGCACAATAGGCTTTTATATGTTCACCAATGGATGTATTTACTAAAAAACGGCTTCAGGTGGCCAGTATCACATACTGGCTGTTGCTGGCCTACATAGTGGTAGCGCTGGTATGGTGGTTTATTGCCCTTCAACGGCAAAACCACCAGATGGCAAACTATAAGATCAGTGAACTGAAAATGGATGACCCCGCCTTCCAGTCGAAATACATGGAAATAGTTGATGAAAAGCGGCGGCACGACTTCCGCAACATTGGCGAGGGCAGCATTTTCCTGGTAGTGATATTGATAGCATCCATATTTGTTTACCAGGCCGTACGGCGCCAGATCCGGCTACAGCACCAGCAGGAAAACTTTATGATGGCCATAACGCATGAGTTAAAAACGCCTATCGCCATTGCCAAACTTAACCTCGAAACCCTGCTGAAGTATTCCCTCTCAGAAGAAAAAAAGCAAAAGATGCTACAGGCAACCCTGCAGGAAACAAACCGGCTGAATACCCTGGCCAGTAATATTCTGGTATCATCGCAACTCGAGGGCGGCCGCTACCGTACAACCAAAGAAGAACTCGACCTGTCTGATCTCATAAAAACAGCGATCAACGATTTTAAGAACAGGTTTCCCGAACGCCTCTGGCAATGTGACATTGAGCCTGAAATAGACATTAACGGTGATCCTTTACTGTTACAAATACTGGTGAATAATTTAATTGAGAATGCCATTAAATATTCACCCAAAGAGAGCCTTATAACCTGTAAACTGTTCCAAAAGAATAAAACCGTGCAGTTCCAGGTAATAGATGAAGGCCCCGGCATACCCGAAGATGAGAAGAAAAGGATATTTGAAAAATTCTACCGCATCGGCAATGAAACCACCCGCACCGCCAAAGGCACCGGTTTGGGCCTCTACCTTTGTAAAAAGATTGTAGAAGATCACAATGGGCATATCAGGGTGGCTGATAATTTGAACAGAGGAAGTAATTTTATGGTAAGTTTTACCG
>CBIHPC010000132.1:0-16159 GCA_966211305.1 uncultured Niastella sp. | reverse complement strand
TAATTTAAACATCCGTTCATCCAAACGGCACGTAAATTGGTAATAAAATATATTCGCAGGAATATTATTTTGTATTAATTTCGTTTTGCTGCACTGAGAGCATGATCAAGACATTCCCCTTTTGACACGCTTCACTGGTTGCGTTGACTCGTCTTACCCGTTACGTTACATTAATTTATCAGATCATGCGGCTTAAGTATTACACATTACCACTGGACCCTGAATTGCTGATGCAAAAGAAAGAGCATCCGGGTTGTACATTGAAGCAATCCGTAGGTCATCATCTGCACCTGATCATTACCACCGCCTTTGGGGAAATGCAAAGCGATGCCGATTATGGCAACTCCATCTGGGACCATGATTTTGATAATCTTACTTCCCGCACCCGCCAACAGGAATGGATGAAAGAATCGCTGTTAAAAGCCATTCGCAAACATGAAAAAAGGCTGGATGGGATCAAAGTTGATGTATTGGTTAAACAGGAAGAAGTGAACGCTCTTTCAACGGAACGGCGTGTAAAAAAACGCCTTGATATTAATATAACCGGCCGACTCACGGCTACCAGCGAAGACATTACTTTCCGCGACAGCTTTTTTGTGAGCCCGCTATCTTATAGTTAGTGTACCAACATTACTGGTCTTATTATGTAGCGTGATTATAATTATAATCAGAAACATATTATTATATATGGAAAATCGGGAGCAGATAAAGAACCGGATGATGAAAACGGCTGCGCGGCTGTGGGGATACCCGGAAGATGAAACGGAATCATCGTTCGACCCGCTGGTGAATGTGCTTTTTTCGGCCTGTGCCCTGGAACTCGAAAAGATCTCCAATGAAATACATGCATCACGCGCCCGCTTACTCGAACGAATGGTGCAGTTATTATCACCCGAAGTATTGTGCGGCCCCCTGCCTGCACATGCGGTGCTACATGCCAAAACGGTAGAAGATATTGCCTGGCTCAGGGAAAGCGATCAGTTCTTTTGTTCACAAAGAACCGGTGTATCGTATGAATCTACCGGTACAGGTTATAAAGACATTTTCTTTGCACCTACCGGCTCATTTCAATTAAATACAACCGCCGTCAATTACCTGGCAACCGGGCATCAACTGTTCCGGTACCGCGAAATGACTTCGAAAGAAGTGATCACCCATTGCCTTCCGGGCAGGGAACTGGAACAACGGGTATTATGGATCGGGTTGGCAGGCCAGTGTTTCAGCCTCCATAACAGCCAGTTCTTTTTTGAAATAAAAAATGAAGTACACAAAGAACTGTTCTATCAAAACCTTTCCCAAACCCGCTGGTTTTACGGTCAGCAGGAATTGCAGGTAGTACCAGGTTATAACCAGGATAACATCAGCGGTGAGTATCTCAATATAGAACAGCTCCTTATAAGAAAAAATACTGCTGCCTGGAAACTGAAGGAATTTGTGAACGCCTACTATAAACCGAAGTTTGTCACCGTACGGCATACCGGTACTGATATAACCGAAAACAGCGGCTGGCCCGCTGAACTGTTGCAGGCATTCGATAAAAAAGAATTACAGGCATTACAGGCCGACAATGTGCACTGGATAAAGATCCGGTTCCCGGAGAATATTTCCACCCCGGTACTGCAGGATGTTGTTTGTCATGTGAACTGTTTTCCGGTGCTGAACTGCGAGCTGAATGAAAAGATGCACGCCATGCGCGATATGTTGAATATTATTCCTATGTATTCAGACGACATATTTTTTGACCTGCAGGAAATCTCCGATTCGGATGGCAACGTATACAATATACGGGATATCGAAAAGAACGCACAGGAAAAACTAACGGTGATCCTCCGGCAGGGAGGTATTGGCCGGTTCGACGAACGTGACGCCACCATGATCATCGGGAACATAGTTCAGCTGTTAAGTGATGAAAGCGCGGCTTTTTCGGTTTTGGGCCGGGATTTTCTTTCAAGCGAATTGAAACAGTTGCAACAGACCATCTACAAACTCGAGCAGCAAATGATCACCCGTGAACTGAACCGCGAGTATACGCCCTTCCTGGTGGTACGCAAGGAAAAAGATGAGTATTTCAGTAACCTTACTGTTGCCTGGTGGAGCACCAACGGCGAGCAGGGAAATGATATAAAGGCCGGCACCTCGTTGCAAACCTATAGTACCAGCGAATTGTACCAGACCCATTGTTCATTGGTAACAACAACCATCGGTGGCCGAAACCGGTTAAGCGCTTCTGAAAGCATCACTGCTTATAAATCGGCCCTATTATCGCGTGAGCGCCTTGTAAGCCTCGAAGATATCAAAATATTCTGCCGCCTTCAGCTTGGTGATACAGCCCGGCATATTGAAGTGAACAAGGGCGTAATGGTGCCCCGGCAAACATCACAGGGTTTTACCCGTACTATTGATGTAACCATAAAGCTGAACCGCAAAGATTATTTGGAAGCCCGGGAGAAAAACCAGTTGCAGTACTGGAAAGACAGCCTGGTATTGAAATTAAGTGAGAAATCTGCCGGACTAACACCGTTCAGGGTTTTTATAGAACAGGATAGTTGAATATCGAATAGCGAATGTAAAATGTTGAATGTAGAAGTGAAGGAAATGAAAAATTAAAAATGAAGAATGAGAAATTAAAAAAGAAAGAAAGCGTACGGCATGAACTGTATTCATTATCAAATTATCACATTATCGAATTATCACATTAACAAATGAACCGAAAAAATGCTATAGAAAAATTTTATAACGAACTGTCAGCCCGGCTGTACGATATAAAGGCCGAAACGCTGGTAAACCAGGCATTGCAAAACCACCTGCATGCAGAAGATTATGTAGCCATGCACGACGGGCGTTTTGTTCGTGAATACCGCCCCGATCTGTACGATGTAAACAAGATAGAAGACTCCCGCCTGCTTCAGTTGCTTCAACTACGGTTATCCCGTTCGGGCCTGTACGACCTGGTGCCTGAAGGGCTGTTTCATCAGTCATATATGGCAAAACCCGGCAGCGCTGCAGCGGAAATGGCGGCCCAAAGCCGTATAGACAAAAAGAAAGAACAGGCTGCCAGGAAATTCTTTCAGCCGATAGAGAATAGTTTTTTCAGGCAGCAGGTGATGATAGAACAACAGGAAGAGAACATCCTGGCCGGTATAAACAATGGACTGTTGAACGATTACTTTTTCACTTTCTGGGAATTTCCCGAGGGCCTTAATAAGACGTCGGCGATGTTACTGGTATTGTTATTACCCTATGCGCATGCCATTGCGGGTGATCTTTCATTAATGCAGGATTGCCTGCAAATATTGCTGCAGGAAAATGTAACCATCTCAATAGTGCAGCCATCTGCTTGCGAAGCCCCGGCAACCGCCAGTGAATTGGGAACGGGCGACCTGGGTAATGATATGGTGTGCGGCCACACTTTCAATGAAGACTATCCCTGCCTGCAATACGTCATCGGGCCCCTGCAACATTCAAAACCGGTTGACTATGTAACCGGGGGCGACAATGACCTGTTGCTGCAGGTATTCAATAATTATTTCGCACCATTTGAGGCAGATATATTAATAGAGGTAGAAGTTGACCGCTCACGGGCGCTTGTTGAATTGAGCAAAGATGAAAGCCCGATACTCGGTTATGCCGTTTTATAGTTGTATTGTATTTGTATTTCATTATCGAATTATCACATTTTCAAATTATCACATTAGCATATTAGCACATTTTTCAAATTAACCTTATGTTATCACCGGAATTGAACAGATTGTTACTTTATTTGGGAATAGGCCTGATCAGCTTTTCAGCGGTCATCGGTGTTTTTGCCAGGAAGATCCGTAACAGTTTTAAGCCATTCAGCAAAAAAGCTATCTGGTATCTGTTGATTTCTGTGGCAGTTTTTGCCCTTACAGGTATGTTCATTGCAGCCGGTTTCTTTGCAGGTTATAACCGGTATTTTATTTTCTTCCAGGTATTGTTCCTCTTATACGGCAGTCTGCATGTTTATTTGATGGAACGAAAAATGCCCTGGGGCAGGGATAAACAATCGTTTCTGCCCGATTTCATTTTTACTATTGTCATCCTGCTTGCAGGTTCCATTTGTTATATGCTTGCCTACCGCTGGCAGAACCGGGAAGGACTGGAGATCCCGATGATGTTCTCGACCCTGTTCTTTATTATTCCATTGTTTGTATGGCATACCTTTCTTACCGCGCTGGCCATTCCGCCCAAAGTATTCAACCAATGGTATTACCCTGTACATGAGCCCATGGAAGATCCCGAAGAAAGCAAACTGAAAAATATGCTGCTCATCAGTTTTGAATTTCAGAAAAACGGGCACGACAGCTTCTTCACCAACTTCAGGGCGAAGGCCCCGGTTGATATGGAGCTGGGCGAACTGTTCTATTACTTTATAAACGATTACAATGAACGGCATCCGCAGGGGCAGATCATGTTCACCAATGGCACGGGCAAACCCCATGGCTGGATGTTCTATAAAAAACCAAAATGGTATACCATACTGACCACTTATATGGATGCAGAAAAAACCATTTACCTGAACCGCATCAGGGAAAATGATGTCATCGTTTGCAGCCGCATTGTAGAAAATTGAGAGTTGAACTAATTAAAATATTTAAGCATGCAGTCAAGTCGTGAATATTTACCGGTGAATTGGGTTGATGGGATGAAGATCAACAAAACACATTTTATTGCCCAGGACAATGCATTTACTTACCGCCAGGCCCATACCGTAAGTAGTTTTTTGAACGAACACAATTACGGGTTACTCCCCGTGTTCGACCGGCATCATACCTCTGCCAAATTATTTTTATCGTTAGATAATGAACAAACCGTACACCTGCGCATACAACGCTGCCGGGCAATTTCCCGCGGTGGTTATGTAATGGAGTTCGATACCGATACTTCATTGACCGGTCAGCAGTTGTCGGCCGGTATACCGGGTTTACAGGTGCCATTCAGTGAACTGAAAGACCGCTCGGCCAATTACTATGTGGTGTTAAGCGTTGACCCGTATGAGCGCGTACCGTTTGGCACTGCCGACCCAAAAGAAACGCCGCCGCGGATGCCGTTCACGATGCCTGTATATCATCTCACCCTGTTGCCTGCACAGGAAACCAGCGCTGTTTCACTGGGAGAATTCCAGGTGCCGGTAGGGAAGGTGACTATCGATGACCAGGTAGTAAGGTTAGTTGATAATTACATTCCGCCCTGTACGGCAGTGAACAGCCATTTTGAATTGCTTGAAGTACATGCCGGCCTGGAGCAGTTCTTTGGGCAAATGGAATTATACGCACTGCAGATCATTCAAAAGATCTTACTGAAAAAACAACAGAACGAGCTGGCCGATGCTATTTACAAAATATGTGAGCACCTGAGCCTGTTCACGGCAACCCAGAACAGCAATTTCAAACTGGCTTATGTTTATCAGCCGCCCGTGTTTATGATCACCGCGGTAACCGGTATGGCCAGGCTCATAAAGAACACCATTGATTTTTATACCGGCACCAGCAAGGATGAACTGATCAGTTATTGTACTGAGTGGTGCGGCGTAAGCCAGGGCGAACTGGAATCGGCCATTACCACGCTTTGCAGCTATCAATACAATCATTTAGACATCAATGATGCGCTTGATAAAGTATTGCGGTTTACCCAGATCATTTCTTTGCTGTTCGCCAGCCTTGCGCGACTCGAATACATTGGAAAGAAAAAGGAGAGCGGCATATTCGTAAAAGAACAGGTGCTGGTACCGCAAACCGAAGCAACGCCGGTAAAGAAAAGAAGAAGTTTTCTTGCAGATTAATAACCGAAAACAATATTTAAACCAATAGACAATGCCAACCGTATTAAACCACAAGGAGAGGAACCGTGCATTTTTGAAGTTTTTGTTCTTTTTCATCATATCCGTTTGGCTCATTGTAGGAGCTGTTTATTTCGATATGCGCATTCCTTTTAAAGAGAATGATGTACTGCGCGAGCAGGTGACCCGTTACCGCAATCAAAGTATTGCGCAGGAAAGATTTGTTACGAGCATGGATCAGGCAAAAGTGCTGATCGATTCCCTGAAGCAACCGGGCGTCAACAGCATGTACCTGAACCAGCAGATAGCGGCCAAACTGCGTGAGCTCACCGATCTGCAATACAAGGACAGCAGTATGTACAGCAGAATGAATAAAAATGTGCTCGACCTGTACCTGCGTTACCAGGATGCTACCAATAAAGTGGTAAGTATGGGCGATTTACCTAAACAGCTGGATGATTATAAATCGAAGTATGAACAAGCCCAGCGTGATCTTGACCAGGCCCGCCGCGATATCGATCTGTTGAGAAGAGCAAGTAATGCGGCCGGGTTTTAACCCAACCCCTTAAAAGGGGGGAGCAAAAACAAACAGAACTTATTGCCTGTTGCTTTTTGTAGCCTGAGTTTTATTAGTGGTTGCGGGTTTGCTTACGATCCTTACTCTACCCGCGGCAACAAAACGTTTCTTCCAGTAAGGATCATCGAGGTTGGCAAGGCTTACGCCGCTGGAAGTGGAAGCATTGATGAAATACCGGTTCTTCAGATACATGCCAACGTGAGAAATAGGATTACCGGGCACTGTGCAAAAGAAAACCAGGTCGCCTTCAGAAAAATAAGTTTTATCATGGAACGCCTCCACATTTTTGGTAAAGAACTGTTGCGCCGATGTGCGGGGCACCTGAATGTTGTACACGTCGTTCAGCAGGCGTTGGATAAAAGCCGAACAGTCGATCCCTTTTTCATCGATGCCGCCATATTTGTAAGGGGTTTTCAGCCATTTGTCTATAAATGTGTACAGCACCACATTGGAAAGGCTGTCGGGCGACACTTTTAACCAGGCCGCGTATTTGGACATCAGTTTCGTTTCAGCCCTGGCGTTGGGCGCCGGATCGGCCGGTTTCACTACAATGGTTTCATACTGGTTGGTGGTTTTACGCGAACCCGAGCACGATGCCAGCATCAACAGAAAAAAAACAGAACTATATGCTAAAAAAGAAAATCGTTTCATAGTATTTCTAAATACAGTTTACAATGGTACGGTAATCGGCAGGAATTTTCAGATGGCGCAGGCATCGTAAATCGATCTCAGGATCAGCGAGCCTTTCACGGCCTGCCCCGGTGAAGTGGGGGTTTGCCGTTCCACGATTACCATAAACGTGCATGCAAAAGTAAAATTATGGAAAATAAAAAAATACCGCTGGCTTATCTTGACGAAAAGGTCATTCTCGTCATGATCATTACGGCTTTGCTGGGCCTGGTGATCACCGGCTTCAAATACAAGAATTACGAACATTGTTTCGATTTTCATATAAAGGCAAAAGCAAACTTCTTTCGCACCGATGAACCCATCCGGTTCGAAACGGATGCGCTTTATTCAAAAGACTTCGAGTGGGATTTTGGCGATAATGAAAGCAGCCAGACAAACATCAGTTCGGTAGTGCATGCCTATAACCAGCCGGGCGAATACACCGTAGCCTTAACGGTGAACGGCAAATGCACCGA
The DNA here is from genome assembly GCA_966211305.1 of uncultured Niastella sp. Classification (GTDB taxonomy): domain Bacteria; phylum Bacteroidota; class Bacteroidia; order Chitinophagales; family Chitinophagaceae; genus Niastella. The sequence goes on along the minus strand of CBIHPC010000132.1, from coordinate 8,637 downwards.
GTATAAGACCATTTATATTACCAAAGCGCCCAGGCTCGACAATCCCATGCTGATGCCAAGGTTTGTTTGTCCGCAGGTGGCCGAGGTAGGCAAAACGGTAATCTTCCAGGATACAACCGCCGGCGCTCATAGCTGGGAATGGCGTTTTGGCGAAACAGCCAATATAGACGCCACATCATCAACCGCCAGTTATGTATACAAAACGCCCGGTTTGAAAACAATATCACTGGTGCTTAACGGCGATCCCAAACAACTGGGTGTATGTAAAGTGTATGTGAACGATAAAACCGTGGCGCCTTCCAGGTCGAATGCGCGTGTGCCGGCCCGCCAGCAACCGGCCTTTATCATAGTGCCGGCCAAACCGCAAAGCCCAACCCTTGAAGAACAAAGCCATCCGCAACCAGCTGTTACGGAACCGGCCAAACCACAGGGAGTAACCATCAGCAAACAGGAACTGGAAAGCAAGTTGCGGGGCGTAGTGAATAATTACCTGACGGCAGAGAATTTTGGTCCCTACTTCTGTAATAATCTGAATGTACCCGTTAGTTTGAATGGTACGGAAATAACTTTTACCCAGTTCTGTAATAAACTCAGCTCAATCAAGGCTGATAAAAAGATCAAACAACTGAACGTGCAGCAAATAAAGAGCAGTGAAACCAATTGTTTGATCGGGTTGAATGTAAGTCTTAAAATGAAACAGGGATTCCTGGGTATATTTTAAAAAAAACAAGAGCCAAGTTCCAGGACCCAAATAAAAACCCCGGGAACCAAATAAAATTCCGGGAACCAAAAAATAAAATATAAAAAATAAAAGGAAGTGGGTATTTGATTCTTTGGAACCTGACATGAGAAATTTGAGTTTTATTATTTGGTTCCTGCGATTTGAGATTTGGAATTTCACTTACTCACACTAAAGGGAAAAGCGTAACATATAACTGGTAAATTTACAAATGCTATGACAGAACTATTTGATTCAACCATATCCGATTCGTTCAAACGAATGAACCACATAGCGCAGGCTATTGCCCGGGAAAATATGCATCCACATATTGCACCGCCTCACTTATTAAAGGCATTACTACATAAAGATGCGGGACTGCAAACGCTGTTGAAGCAACTTGAAAAAGACATTTATTACATGGAGGAGTGGGCCGATGTACGGATGGAAACATTGCCCAAAGCCACCCGCCTCGATGATACGCTCACGGCCGATGAACCGGTAAAAGCAGTGATCGAAGAAGCCGATACCATACGGGTTATAAGCGGCAGCGATGAACTGGAAGCCGTGCATGTACTGGCAGCATTGAGCACACCCGGTGTGGGGTTCAGTTATGAGCAGTTAAAAACCTTCCCCGTTCAGCGGCATGAACTACTGCAGCAAAGCGTAGAAGAAGCCAACTTAAATAAAATTACCGGAAATGCCAATGGTACGTCAAAGCAGGGCGGCAGCCAGGCTTTGTTGAAATACTGTACACATAAGAATGCAAGGGCAAAAGCCGGTAAAACAGATCCTGTCACCGGCCGCGATAAGGAAATAAGAGCGATGGCGGAGATCCTTGGCCGCCGGTCGAAACCCAACGTGCTCATCGTTGGTGAACCCGGTGTTGGGAAGTCGGCCCTGGTTGACGGGTTTACACTGGCTATAGAAGAAAAGAAAGTCCCGCGTTTTTTAGCAACCGCACAGGTATTTGAACTCGATAATGGTGCACTGGCCGCCGGCGCTTCGTATAAAGGTGAGGTGGAAGAACGGTTAAAGAATATCATACAGGAAGTAAAGCAATTTGATAAAGCCATCCTGTTCATCGATGAAATGCATGTGCTGATGGATAAACAGGGCGCCATGGCCGGGGCAGCCAACCTGTTGAAGCCGGAACTGGCGCGTGGTGAACTCACCGTTATAGGCGCCACTACGCTCGAAGAATACCGGAAACATATTGAAAAAGATGAAGCGTTTGCACGGCGGTTCGATGTGATACAGGTAGAAGAACCGGATGTGGCCACTACCTTCCGTATGATGCAAATGATCATGCCGCGTTACAGCAAACACCATGGTATCGAGGTAGACGATGAAACCCTGCAGGATGCCATCCGCCTTGCCAAACGGTATGTAAAAGACCGCCGCCTGCCCGATGCAGCTATTGACCTGGCCGACCATTCCATGGCAGCCCTTCGGCTTGCGAGAGATACCGGTATGCAGGTAGTGTCGGAAATGAAGGCGGTATATGATGAAATGAAAAATGAAGAAGAGCAACATACGGAAGAAGACTGGAAATGGCATTACAGCCAGTTGCGGAACAAGATCAGTCCCATCTTATGGGAGGCAGTACAATCTGAAGCCGATCCCATGCAGATGAGCGAAACGAAAGAGATCATCAATTATTTAAACGCGGCATATGACGCACTATCAACTATGGCGGCTGATGACCGGCAAACGCTCAGCCAGTCAGATGTAGCAGCCATCGTTGCCCATAAAACAGGTATTCCTATTGGCAAAGTACAGGCACAGGAAAAAGAGCGCCTGTTGAAAATGGAAGAGATCCTGAAACAAAGGGTGGTAGGGCAGGACCATGCCATCCGGTCAATCAGTGAGGCGATACTTGAATCAAGGGCGGGACTTGGAAAGCCCGGTCAACCCATCGGTTCGTTTTTCTTTCTTGGGCCTACGGGTACGGGTAAAACGGAATTAGCCAAAGCACTGGCCGATTTCCTTTTCCAGGATGAAGCCTCTATGATCCGCTTCGATATGTCGGAGTTCAAGGAAGCGCATTCCGCCGCCTTATTATATGGTGCGCCTCCGGGTTATGTAGGGTATGAAGAAGGCGGATTACTGATCAACAAGATCAGGCAGCAGCCCTATTCGGTTGTGCTGTTCGACGAAATTGAAAAAGCCCATCAGTCGGTGTTCGATATCTTTTTACAGATCATGGATGAAGGCAAACTGCACGATAAACTGGGAAAGGAGGGCGATTTCTCCAATGCGCTGATCATTTTCACCTCCAACATCGGCAGCCAGTTTGTAGTGGACTCCTTTAATAAACAACAGGTGCCTTCGTCAACACAATTGATGGAGATCATGAGCAACTATTTCAGGCCCGAGTTCCTGGGAAGGTTAACGGAGATCTGTCCGTTCGCCCCCATGACCAATGACATGGTGGAACGCATTCTTACTATTCAATTGCGTAGCCTGTTCAGTTCACTAAATAAGCAGGGCATTACCCTGCAGCTCACCGATAGCGCTAAAAAATTATTAGCAACGCTGGGCTTTGCACCACAATATGGAGCTAGACCACTGGCGGGTGTTATCAGGAATAACCTGCGGCGGCCTTTATCGCGCAAGATCATCAGTGGCGAAGCAGGCGCAAACGGCGCAACTGCCTTAACATTGGATGTAGATGCAAACGGTGAATTTGTATGGGGCAACTAAACTACCCCTCTTGAATTATCAACAGAATGCAACATTAACTTTATATGAATTGTCATACGGTCTAACGTAAATATGTAAATTTATTTTGCATTGCTACCGGCAGATTAAAATGAGTTCAACGAGTGGTTTTACGAAAGGGTTACTGGGGATTTTTTATTATTAATGTTGACTCATTGGTTTTTGGGAATGAAATTTGCCAAATCCTTTTTGTAATTTTTGTCTGATATCCAATCCGTCAAACCATTTTATTCGTAAATTATATTCGATTACTCGTTACAGAGAGCAGGACTTATTCTGAAAACCAAAAATATCTATCATGAGCATTCAGCCTTACGGAATTGGCGGCACGGAAGTAAAAACGGATGCCTTCGAAGCTTTTGCAGACATTCCACAAAATCGAGTATTGCTCGCAGAAAAACTCACGCACGACCCACCGGTTAAACCTCAGATAGTAGAGGGCCTTACAAGCATTGACGATGTGTTTGAAAACTTCAAACCCAGGGTAGACATGACCTTTGAAACCGGGGATGGCGCCATGCGCCGCGAAACCCTCCATTTTAAAGGCCTGGCCGACTTTGGCGCAAAAGGTATCATTGCACAAAGCGAATACCTGGGCGATGTGAACATGCAGCAATTGCAGTATCAAAAGATCATCAGGCAGCTAAAGACAAACAAACTGCTGAAACAGGCGCTCGCCAATGCTGACACAAAGGAAAGTATCATTAAAGCTTTACAGTCACTTATACAGGAACTTGAATCAGCCAGGTAACACCCATTAATCATTTATCATTAAAACGTTATCATGAGTACTGAATCCATTAAACCCGTTGTCCAGCAGGCGGCGCTGAAAGAAGCGTTGCAACCAGCAGAACAACTGGAAAACAGTGTGCAGGGACTTGCGAAATTCGGAGGATTTGATCTGCTGGAATCAGCTATCGATGCTGTGCAGAACATAAATCCTGAAAGAAAGGCCCGCAAGAAGATCTTCCTCGAAGAGAGCAGTAAAAAAGAAGAGCGGACTGCGCTTAAAAAAACATTGAAACTCTGGCTCGATGTACTGCAAAGTTCCGATGATCCTGCACAAATGATCGAAACCTGTAATCAGCGTTCAGAACAGGCCGGCCAGGTTTTGAAAAAGAACCTGAAAGCGGCGGTTAAAGAAACCGAACAATTGGAACGATCATACCGCTCGGTAGCCCTCTTCTTCAAAAACACGGAAAGCCTCAAGGTTAAGAACGTATCGGTAATGAATGCCGATCCCGATCAGATCCGCGATCTAGACAATACCCGTTTTATTGACGCAATTCACAACGAACTGGTTGATAATTACGACAGGCTCGACTTACGTAATAACTACAGCATATTAATATTACCCGGTTACCTGGGCAGCAATAAGGTAGTAGAGAAATGGGCAAAGATCGCTTATGAAAATAAGGTGATGCTGGTAACCGATTTCGAAGACCTTGATTCACCCGATGATGTTATGGAATTGTTCGAAGCAGCCAACCTAACCGGCGGCGATCCTTATCGCTCCAATGTGATCATGGCCTGTAACTGGCTGGTAGGCCGCGGACGTTTTGCCGAAATTGATGAAGAAGACGATCTGCTGGTTCCGCCGTCTGCAGCGCTGGCCGGAAAGATCTATCAAACTTTGATGTCACAGGTAACAGCCGGTAAAAAATTCGGCGGCATCAATGAAGTGGATGGCGTTCGTTTCGACCTGAAGAAAAGTGAAATAGCCAGCCTCGAAAAGCTGGGGCTTATTCCCATGGTGAAAGAGTATGGCAAGGTGATGGCATTCTCTGCCAAAACATTGTTCAATGGCGACAACCTGGGTTTGCAAACCTATTCGGTAGTGCGGGTGTTTGATTACGTTACAAAAGTTATGATGGACTTCCTTAACCGTCGTGCTTTTGAAAACTTTAACGCATCGACCCGTAAGGAACTGAATGGCCAGATCGTTAAATTCCTGGATGGCATTACTGGTCCCAATAAATTGATTGAAAACTTTACCATAAAGCGGTTTGAGCAGGATCCCAATCAAAAAGACCGCATTTACCTCGACATTCATCTGAAACCGTATTTTCCCGCAAAAACTTTTATGATCAGGTTGGAAGGGCAGAAAGGAGACGATGCCGATAAAACGGAATGGTCTTCCAAATACGAGCAGGATAAATAGTCTTGCACACACTGCTAAAAACCGGCCTAAAGTCCATATCAAACCCCAAACGGCAACCCCCGCATCCCTGATTAAATTCAACGGATAACCCATCTGTAGTAGCAATTGACAGCATCATATTGATGACGCTGAACAGGAGTGTTTTGCAATACCGTTTAACTCCAGGGATCAATACCACATTAGCAATTAGTATTATGGCAATGCCCCGATGTGTTGCCACCAGGATCCGTTTTTTATTATTTAGGTCTATATACCATTTTTTAATCATTTCAAAACCATTAATTATGTCATTTAAGGCAAAACTTAAAGTGGCTGGCAAGGATGTGAATGTTCTTGCATGTTCCTACGCACTGAAACAGGAAACCGATGCAACCGGTCGTCCTTCATCTATCACTCGTGGCGGCAAGATCCAACTGACAGTTGAATCTACAGGCGATACTACCTTCTTCGAGTGGATGACCAACAACTTCGAGCGTAAAGACGGCTCCATTGTGTTCGTCAAACGTGACGACAACGCCACTTTGAAAGAACTGAAATTCGGTGAAGCTTACCTCGTTGAGTATCGTGAAAATTTCGACGGCGCAAACGATAGCCCCGTTACAGAATCATTTACGCTGAGCGCCAAGTCAATTGAACTGGGCACCGGCAAACATGAAAATGAATGGGTATAACAGTTACCGGTTACCAGATCTGCCAGTTCCCGGGAAACCGGTAACTGGTATCTGGTAACTTTTTACTTTTTATCCATACGCTATATCAAATTCCTATTACTAATTATTCCTTCCATGTCATTTATAGCAAAGCTTTCTTTAGATGGCGAAGAAATGAATATTCTGCATTGTGCATTTCGCTTTTCACAGGCCACTGACGGAACAGGCAAGCCAACTGCCATTCCGCAGGGCGGCGCTGTTACACTGGTTGTTGAAAGTAGTGGTACTACCGGCCTCTTCGATTGGATGGTTAGTCCAACCCAAACCAAAAGCGGCACCATCACATTCTACCGTCGTGATAATATGAGCAAATTGAAAACGCTCAATTTCAGCGATGCGCACTGTGTTGATTATTATGAAACCTATGATCACAACAGTGAAAGTCCTATGCAGGTGCAGATAATTCTCAGCGCCAAAGAAGTAAAACTGAATGAATCAAAGTTCAAAAACAACTGGCCACAATAATATCGAATAATGAACGTCGAATGTTGAATTATGAAATTGATTTTATTTCAACATTCAGCATTGGGTATTTAATATTCAATATCAACTGAATCCATAAACGACATAACATTTTTTATGGCCCAATTAATTAGTAGCAATATAACCATTGCCGGAACTCCTATAAAACAGATTACCTCTTTTCAGCTAACCCAAAATATTTTTGACCACCACTACTTCAGGCTGGTTTGTCCGGCCGAAGCGCTCGAAGGGATGGAAGGCGGTATGCTCACCTCTTCACGCAACCTGATCGGTGGTATTCTCCAGGCATCATTCAGTACGCCCGTTTCAGGTGGCGGTTTACAATTCAGGGGCATTGTGATGCAGATTGAAGCCGACCGCTTCAGTGGTCATACCGGTAATATCATCATTTCAGGAACCAGTCCTACCATCGTGCTCGATAATGGCCCACACAGCAAAAGCTGGGAGAAAAAAGCCATCAAGAACATTGCACAGGATGTGTTGAAACACTTTCCGCAAAACCTGTTGCGGGCGCAGGTAGCGCCATCATATCCTGAAACGCTGGCCTATACGGTGCAATACAAACAAACCGCCTGGCAGTTCCTCAACTTCCTTTGCGCCAGCTATGGCGAATGGTTGTTTTACGATGGCAACCAGTTGCAGATAGGCGCGCTTAAATCTTCAGACGCTACCGCCCTTACTTTCGGCAGCAATATCAGCCGTTTCAGTATGGCATTGCAGGCACAGCCTGCCAGCGGCCAGATGATGGCATACGACTACCTCAATACCGAAGTGTACAACAGTACGCCGCAAGGTATAGAAGCCAAAGCCGGTCTTAACGACCTTGGCAAACATGTTTTTCAGGCCGGCAATGATGTATATGCCACCCAGCCCAAATACTGGAACAACAATTTTGTAAGTAATAAAAAACAGGTTGACGACGCTATCAATATTCGCACGGCTATGCAAAGCAGTAATACCGTGCGTTTCTCCGGCAGCAGCGCCCATCCGGGTGTTAAAATAGGCGGCACCATCAATGTACAGGGCAACAACCTGTACAGCCTGGCAGGTGAAAATTATGGCGAGTATACGGTGCTTTCCGTGAGCCATTATTTCGACGGACATGGCAACTACAATAACGACTTTACTGCAGTTCCGGCAGGTATAAAAATGCCGCCTGTAAAATCACCGGGAATGCCTTTTTCAGAAACGCAAAGTGCCGTTGTTACCGATAATTTCGATCCCAAAGGTTTAGGCCGCATCCGGGTTAAATTTCACTGGATGAACGGCACCGAGAAAACACCATGGATCAGGGTTACCAGTGCGCATGGGGGCCAGGACAAAGGCATGTACTTTATGCCTGAAATAGGTGAGGAAGTGATCATTGGCTTTGAAGGCGGTAGTGCCACCAAGCCCTATATGATAGGCAGTGTATATAACAGCAAAGCCAGTAACAGCTTCGGCAACGCCGGTAATGATGTAAAGGCCCTGCAAACACGCAGCGGTACTAAATTAATTATGAACGATAAGGATGGCAGTGTGTTCATTGAAGATAAAGGAGGCAACAGCATTCTTATCGACGGCGCCGGAAATATCACTGTAAAATCAAATGATACCGTAACTATCGACGCTACCAACCAGATCACGTTCAAAACGAAGCTGATCTCGATGGAAGCCGTTGATCAGATAACGATGAATTCAAAAGTACTCGATGGACAATTTACCGAAACCGCTACACTCTACGGTACAAATGAAATGAACGTAGGTTCGCAGTCGGCGGTTAATGTAACATCAGATAACAAGGTTTCAGTTGGCGCATTGGTTGAAGTGGATGTATTTGGTAAAACCAAAGTGGGAATGGC
>CBIHPC010000131.1:0-16201 GCA_966211305.1 uncultured Niastella sp. | reverse complement strand
CCTAAGGAAAGCTGGAAGAAATGTCCCAAATGCCAGAAGCGGATGACCGATAACAAACTGAAAGATGAACATGAGCTGCAAAGCTATTTTATACAGCGTATGGAAAAATACCTCAACAGCAAGGGCAAAACGATCATAGGCTGGGATGAGATACTGGAAGGCGGCCTTGCGCCCAATGCGGTTGTAATGAGCTGGCGTGGTGAGCAAGGTGGCATTGAAGCTGCCAAACAAGATCACGATGTGATCATGACGCCCGGTAATTATGTTTATCTCGATCACTCGCAAACAAAAAAAGAGGACTCACTTACCATTGGCGGATATACACCCGTTAAAGAAACATACGAATACGAACCGGTTCCGAAAGAACTGAGCGCAGCGGAAAGCAAACATATTCTTGGCGCACAGGGCAATGTATGGACCGAATACATGGCCAATACAAGTAAGGTAGAATATATGGTCTTCCCGCGTGTAAGCGCATTGAGTGAAGTATTGTGGAGCCCTTCGGAAAAACGCAATTGGAGCGATTTCGAAAAACGACTGCAGGAACAATGCAAACGATATACTTTATGGGGCACGAACTATAACAAAACGTTTGAGTAGTGCTTAACGCCGAACGCGCAACGCTTAACGCTACTCTCCCGCAATGTGTTATTTCTGAATAAACTCAGACATTCCGAAATACGGACAGAGGCGTTCAGCGTTCAGCATTAAGCGTTCAGCTATTAAGCAAACGTTTGCTATTATTTTTCTACCCGAAAAGAACCGCATTTCCTTTTGAATACTGGAAATAACTTTAATTTCGCGCAACTATAAAACCGATTATATATGAGCATGGTTGATTCGTTTGAGAAGATACCAGTACGTATTTATCCCGATCTGAAAGAAGGATCAAAATTCGCAGCCAGGGAAATAGCCGATCTCATCCGCAGTAAACAGGCGGCCGGCCAACCCTGTGTTTTAGGCCTGGCTACGGGTTCAACACCACGTTCAATGTATGCCGAACTGGTTCGCATGCATAAAGAAGAGAACCTGAGCTTTAAGAACGTGATCACTTTTAACCTGGATGAATATTATCCAATTGACAATGATGCACTGCAAAGCTATAACCGCTTCATGCATAAGCATCTGTTCGATCACATCGATATCGATCCAAAGAACATTCATATTCCAAACGGCGAAACGCCAAAAGAAAAGATAAAGGAGCATTGCCTCGAATATGAGACCATGATCGATAATGCCGGCGGTATCGACCTGCAGGTATTGGGCATTGGTAACAACGGGCATATCGGTTTTAACGAACCAGGCTCAAGCATTCATTCACGCACACGCCTGGTAACGCTCGACACAAGTACACGCATCGCCAATTCGCATGAATTCGCGAACATCTCGGAAGTTCCCCGCCTGGCGGTTACGATGGGTATAAGCACCATTCTGAAAGCCAAACGTATTTTACTGATGGCCTGGGGACCTGCCAAAACCGCTGTTGTACAAAAATCGGTTGAAGATAATGTTACGGAACAAATACCCGCTTCTTTATTACAACAACATAACGACAGTTTATTCATACTCGATGAAGCAGCCGCTGCTGATCTCACGCGCTTCAAATCGCCCTGGCTTACCGGCGATATGGAGTGGACGCCTAAAATGATCCGCAAGGCGGTAGTGAACATGGCGCTGAAAGTGAACAAGCCTTTATTGAGCTTAACAAATATCGATTACCGTGATAACGGTTTAAGCGATCTGCTGGTTGAAGTAGGCGACGCTTATGAGCTCAACCTGCAGGTGTATTATATGTTGCGCGACAGCATTACCGGCTGGCCGGGCGGAAAACCCGACCTGCATTTGCCCAATCACCCCGAGCGCACCAAACCATATCCCAAACGTTGCGTTATCTTCAGCCCCCACCCCGATGACGATATCATTTCAATGGGCGGCACCTTCCAGCGTTTGCACGACCAGGGCCATGATGTGCATGTAGCCTATCAAACCTCGGGTAATATTGCCGTTACCGATGAATTTGTTACCCGGTTTATGGATTTTGCCGTAGGTTTTGAGGACATGTTCGGGGTAGACAGCAAAAAGTCGAACCAGATCCTGGAAACAGCCCGCCAATACCTGAAATCAAAGCGATCGAACCAGATAGATACGCCCGAGATCAGGTCGGTAAAAGGGCTCATACGCCGTTGCGAGGCCAAAGCAACCTGCCGATATGTGGGCATCAAAGACGAGAATATCCATTTTCAGAACCTGCCTTTTTATGAAACAGGTACCATTGAAAAGAAACCGATGGGTGAAGAGGATGTTAAGCTCACCATGGAACTGCTGCGTAAAATAAAACCGCATCAGATCTATTGCGCAGGCGACCTGGCCGACCCGCATGGAACACATAAAGTGTGTCTCGATATCGTATTTGAATCGTTACGCCGCATAAAAGAAGCTGGTGACGACTGGATAAAAGATTGCTGGGTTTGGCTGTACAAAGGCGCCTGGCAGGAATGGGACCTCAGCGAAATTGAAATGGCCATTCCCATGAGCCCCGACCAGGTAATGAAAAAGCGTTTTGGCATTTTCATTCACCAGTCGCAGAAAGATATGGTGCCCTTCCAGGGAAGCGACAGCCGCGAGTTCTGGCAGCGGGCTGAAGACAGGAACAGCAATACCGCGAACCTGTACGCTCAACTGGGGCTTACCAAATACGCCGCTATGGAAGCATTCGTACGCTGGCATTTCTAAATGTTACAGGTTGCAGGGAATTCTGCATATGATCTCCTTCATAAAAAAAGGGCATCTGCCGCGGCAGATGCCCTTTTGCATTACAGGCCTTGTAACCTGTAACTGCTTTATGCGCTTCACAACTCTTCAGAAGGCATTAATTCATCAGATCTGTTAACGTTTGTTTATCGGGTAATTCGGTGAATACGTATACCGGAATCTCATCGATCCCGTTATTTACCCTCAGGCTTTTCAGATAATCTATATAGCTTTTTACCGGAATATTAACATAGACGATAATAAACTCAGGCAGCCTTTTATCAAGATGATCTAAAAGTTGTTGAAAATTCTCTACACAATCCGCTTCAACAGGGACCGGCAGATGCTGCAACAACTGATTCATAGCGAGCATGTTTTCGCATTGGTCGCAATACAATATAATATACCTCGATTTTGCCTGCATACTTACTGTTATTATGTTGACTATAACCTAAAAATTGTATTCCATCATTGGGATTTTGATTGTATTTTCGGTATTAATATTTGCAGTATTTACGGTTTGTTTTCATTTCTCAAAGTGATGTTAAACGTTTTGAGGTCCTGGTGAAAGCCGGGAGGCAGGCTAAAAAAAAGTATATATATGAATGTTTCTAATCAGTATCCAACAAATGTACTAATAGCGGAGGATGACGACGAGGATTACCTGATCTTTTCACTTGCGATTGAAGAACTTTCATTTAAAGTGATATTATCAAGGGCGGAGAACGGCGACATTCTTTTTAAACTGTTGGACGAAAAAAACCCGGATATAGTGTTCCTTGATCTGCTGATGCCCTGCAAGGACGGACGCCAGTGTTTGCGCGAGATAAGGGCAAACCGGAAGTACGATGCTATTCCCATCATCGTGTATTCTTCATTAAGCGACCTGCAGAATATAGAGTTTTGTTATCGCGAGGGATCGAACCTGTATGCTATTAAACCGCATACTTTAACCGAATTGAAGACGATCCTTGAAAAGATCTTTACTATCGACTGGAAGAAAGTATTGTATTTTCCACCCCGCTCCATGTTTGTTTTAAATCCACAATAAACAGTTTGTGGTTTATGGTTTGTAGTTTATAGTTGCTTCGCCATTCGGAAAGCCTGCCAATTATCAGCAGCCTTTTCCGGAAAGAACAACAAACCACAAACCACAAACCACAAACCACAAACCACAAACTACAAACTACAAACAATAAACGCTTACTTATTTTTTCCCGACATCAATAATGTAGGGTCATCCACATTCAGGATATTATCATTTTCAACAGTGGGCTGATTGACCGGTAATGAAATTATAAAAGTTGAGCCCTTGTTCACCTTGCTTTGTACCGAAATGAACCCGTTGTGTTTTTCAACGATCTTTTTACAAAGCGTGAGGCCGATACCCGTTCCCTCGAACTCGCTGTGCACATGCAGGCGGCGGAACATGTCGAAGATCTGTTCGGCATACACCTGGTCGAACCCAATACCGTTATCCTGCACATAGATGCGGCAGTATTTGACCGGCTCTTTATTGGAAGTGGTGGCCGTAATAATTTCCGAGCGAATATTTATGACGGGGGCTTCTTCTTTTTTACTGTATTTAAGCGCATTGCTCAACAGGTTCTCAAACAGCGGGCGCATTAACCCGGGATTCACATCGATGGCAGGCAGTTCCTGTATCTCAAGACTGGCTTTTTTCTCCTGGATAGTGGCATCCAGCTCATCAACGGCTTCCTGTAAAATGAGATTGAGATTGTAATTGACAAAAGTGTCTTTCTCATTATTGATCCGCGAAAACGCCAGGATATCGCTGATAAGCGTTTGCATACGCACCGCGGCATTCTGAATGCGGTTGATGTAATTAATGGCAGGATTGTCGAGCACGTTCTGGTACTTTACAAACAACAGGTCGCTAAAAGTGCGGATCTTACGCAAAGGTTCCTGCAGATCGTGCGAGGCCATGAACGCAAACCGGTCGAGATCGCGGTTGGCCGATTCAAGCAGGGCGATATTTTCGAGCAACTGGCGGTTCAGCTCTTTTACCCTTTCTTCCGAAGCCTTGCGCTCGGTAATCTCCATTTCGAGGTTACGGTTTATGACTATAAGCCGTTTTTCCTGTTCAATGAGGCGATGGTTCTTGCGGTACAGGTCAACCAGTACCCCTACCTTTGCCCGAAGTAATTCGGAGTTAATGGGTTTATAAATGTAATCTACGGCACCCATACGGTACCCTTTATATACATTCTCCTCACCGTAATTATTGGCAGTGATAAAAATGATGGGAATGTGTTTCAGTTTTTCGCGTTCATAGATAAGAGCTGCTGTTTCAAATCCATTCAGGTTAGGCATTTTTACATCCATCAGAATAAGGGCGAAGTCAATCTCATTCAACAGGATCTTCAATGCCTGGCTTCCCGAGGCTGCTTTGACAAACGTATATCCGTCGGGAGCCAGAATGGCTTCCATAGACATCAAATTATCTTCGCGATCATCTACTAACAGAATTTTAGGTCGCATATTAATGTGCTAATGTGAAAATTAGTAAATGTTCAAATGCTGTCTCGCTGTTTTCATTTGCTAATTTGCTAATTACTTATAGAACCATACACGCATTAATGACAAAAGCTGATCTATCTTCAGCGGCTTGGTTATATAATCCGACGCTCCCGCCTCAATACATTTCTGCCTGTCGCCTTTCATCGCTTTTGCCGTTACCGCTATAATGGGCAATGTACTGTTCTTGTGCTCACGGCGGATCTTTTGCGTGGTTTCATACCCATCCATTTCCGGCATCATGATATCCATCAGCACCATATCGATCTTGGGGTTGTCTTCCCTGATGATATTGATGGCTTCCTTACCGCTCTCGGCCGTGATCACGTTGATATTATAACGTTCGAACACAGTAGTTAGTGCGAACAAATTACGTACGTCGTCATCTACCACTAAAATATTCTTACCGGTAAGAATATCTTCCTTCTTCCTGATATTCTCGATCACTTTCCGTTTTTCCGCCTGCAGGTCCTTATGATTTATATGCAGATGCAGAATGGTTTCTTCCAGCAGGTGCTCAAGCGAGTTTACGCCTTTCAACAGGATCTTGCTGCTTACATTGTTCAACTGCTGTAATTCTTTTTTATTGAAATCCTTGGCCGAATACATGATCACCGGCGTAAGCCTCGGTTTTCTTTCGGCCACCTGGTTCACCAGTTCGCTTCCCGGCAGATCGGGCAGCGAATAATCGAGGATGATACAATCGAAATCCCTGTTATTGATCTCATGCATTGCCTTTTCGCCCGTTTCAGCCAGCGTTACGTGCATATTGTCGGTACCCAGTAATTTAACGATCTGCGAAGCATCTACCTCGTTATCTTCCACCACCAGGATCTGTTTTACATCTTTTTTGTTGAAGGCCACTATATCGTCGAACAGGTCGTTGAGCGATACATTATCCAGCGGTTTTAACCGGAAGCTGCGGGCGCCCCGTTTCAATGCCAGTGCCCGGTTCTCCTCACCTGAGATCAAATGTATGGGTATATGGCGGTAACTGAGATCATTGCGCAACAGCTCCATTACCTTCCAGCCGCTGGTATCGGGCAGCTTCACATCGAGCGTAATGGCAATGGGCGTAAAGCGGTTGATAAAATCAAACACCTCTATATAGTTGGTGGCCACAATGGCTTTCAACCCGTACTGGTGCGCCTTTTCGATGATGATCTTACCAAAGCGGATATCATCTTCAACGATCAGGATGGCCTTTTCACTTGGCTGTACATTGTTGCGGTCATCGCCGGTATCGTTGATCATTTCATTTACGATATGCAAACCGCCGGCATCATTTCCTTCACCGGTTACCCTGATTGAATTCAACAACGTATCAATTTCACCGCTATCGGAGCCCATCTGGTACTGGTATTCGGTGAGGTTGGCCGGGGCCTCGCGCGTTACTACACCCGAAACATTCTCTATGGGCAGGAACAGCGTGAATGTACTTCCCTGGCCTGGTGTACTTTCCAGTTCGATAGTGCCGCCTAACAGTTCGGTTAAACCGCGGCTGATACTCAAACCCAAACCGGTACCGCCGTATTTACGGCTGGTACTGCCTTCCGCCTGCTGGAAGGCTTCGAAGATGATGCTTTGTTTTTCGAGCGGGATACCGATACCGGTATCGCTGATGGCAAAGGCAACCACCCGTTGCGCGCTGTCGAGCGAAGACGAGTTACCGGGTTTCCAGTTCCTGTTGGCTTCGTAGATCTTCAGTTTCACCTCTCCTTTTTCGGTGAACTTGAAAGAGTTCGACAACAGGTTCTTCAGGATCTGGTTCAACCGTTGTATATCGGTCTCCATGTTTTCCGGTAAACGGGTATCCGTTTCTATGGTAAAGCGCAGGTGCCGCGCTTCTGCGATCGGTTTGAAGGTAGTTTCCACAAAAGAAGTGATCTCGAAGAAACGTACCGGTGCTATATTGGCGGTAATGAAACCTGATTCGATCTTCGACAGGTCGAGAATGTCGTTGATCAGTTGTATGAGGTCATCACCACAGGAGTGAATAGTTTTCGCGTAGCGTATCTGTTTTTCCGTGAGGTTCCCTTCGGCGTTCTCATACAGTTGCTGCGCCAGGATCAGCAGGCTGTTCAACGGCGTGCGCAACTCGTGCGACATATTCGCAAGGAACTCCGATTTGTATTTGGAAGTAAGCGTTAACTGTTCGGCTTTTTCTTCCAGTGAACGACGGGCTTCTTCCACCTCCTTGTTCTTGGCTTCCACCTCGTTCTTTTGTTTTACGAGCAGCAGCGCTTTATCCTGCAGCTCATCGTTCGTTCTGCGCAGCTCTTCCTGCTGCACTTTCAACTCACTGGCCAGCGACTGCGATTGCGACAGCAGCTCTTCCGTACGGGTATTCGCCTCTATGGTGTTCAACACGATACCGATACTTTCGGTCAGCTGGCTTAAGAAGTCGAGATGGGTTTGGCTGAAGGTATCGAGCGACGCCAGCTCGATAACCGCTTTTACGTTGTTTTCGAACAACACCGGCAGAATGATCACATGGGCCGGTTTTGCTTTTCCCAATGCCGAACTGATACGAATATAATTGGCTGGTACATTGGAGAGAATGATCCGTTCTTTTTCGAACGCCACCTGTCCTACCAGGCCTTCGCCGATACTGAATTTAGTTTGAATATTTTTATCCGACTTGTAGCCGTAGGCTGCAAACAGGTTCAGTTTTACTTCTTTGTTGGAATCCTCGTCCTGCCGCAAAATGTAGAAGGCGCCAAAGTGTGCGCTTACAACTCGCGCCAGTTCCGACAGGATCTTCTGCGTTACCGTTTTCAGGTCGCGTTGTCCCTGCAACATCTGACCGAACTTGGCGAGGTTCGATTTCAGCCAGTCCTGCTCCTGGTTACGCAAGGTTGTTTCGCGCAGGTTGGTGATCATCTGGTTGATGGTATCTTTCAGGGCTTCCACCTCACCTTTCGCTTCCACGCGAATGGTACGGGTAAGGTCGCCTTTCGTTACCGCCGATGCCACCTCTGAGATCGACCGTACCTGCGTGGTAAGGTTCTGCGCCAGCTGGTTTACGTTCTCGGTAAGGTTCTTCCAGATGCCGCTGGCTCCGGGCACACTGGCCTGTCCGCCCAACTTGCCTTCAACACCCACCTCACGGGCTACCGTTGTTACCTGGTCGGCAAAGGTTGCCAGCGTATCGATCATTTCGTTGATGGTATCTATCAGCTGCGATACCTCGCCGCGCGATACAATGGTTAGTTTTTGTTTCAGGTTACCGGTTGCCACCGCGGTTACCACCTTGGCAATACCGCGCACCTGGTTGGTAAGGTTACTGGCCATCATGTTCACCGAATCGGTAAGGTCTTTCCAGGTGCCGGCCACACCGCGCACTTCGGCCTGGCCGCCCAGTTTACCTTCGGTACCTACCTCACGGGCCACACGCGTTACTTCCGATGCAAAACCCTGTAACTGGTCAACCATCGTGTTGATCGTATTCTTCAGATCGAGGATCTCGCCTTTAACGTCGATGGCCACTGTTTTTGACAGGTCGCCGCTCGCCACCGCTTTCGTTACCTCGGCAATGTTCCGCACCTGGTCGGTAAGGTTACCGGTCATCTGGTTTACAGAGTCGGTCAGGTCTTTCCACGTTCCCGCCACCCCGGGCACAAACGCCTGGCCGCCCAGTTTACCATCGGTACCTACTTCACGGGCCACACGCGTTACTTCCGATGCGAAGGCGCGCAGCTGATCCACCATCGTGTTCAGCGTTTCTTTCAGCTGCAGGATCTCACCGCGTACATCAACCGTAATTTTTTTCGACATGTCGCCGTTCGCCACCGCAATGGCCACTTCGGCAATATTACGTACCTGTGCGGTAAGGTTACCGGCCATCTGGTTCACCGAGTCGGTAAGGTCTTTCCAGGTGCCGGCCACGCCAGGCACGTTCGCCTGCCCGCCCAGTTTTCCTTCCGTACCCACCTCACGGGCCACACGCGTTACTTCCGATGCAAAACCGCGAAGCTGGTCAACCATCGTGTTGATGGTGTTCTTCAACTCGAGGATCTCTCCTTTTACGTTTACGTCGATCTTGCGGCTAAGGTCGCCATTGGCCACCGCGGTGGTAACTTCTGCGATGTTACGCACCTGCGAGGTAAGGTTACTCGCCATTTTATTTACACTGTCCGTTAAGTCTTTCCAGGTTCCGGCTACCCCCGGCACATCGGCCTGGCCGCCCAGTTTTCCTTCAGAACCCACCTCACGCGCCACACGGGTTACTTCCGATGCAAAGCCGTTCAGCTGATCCACCATCGTGTTGATGGTATTTTTCAACTCGAGGATCTCACCGCGTACATCCACCGTGATCTTACGGCTAAGGTCACCCTTCGCCACGGCGGTGGTTACCTCGGCAATGTTCCGCACCTGGTTGGTAAGGTTGCTGGCCATCATGTTCACCGAGTCGGTAAGGTCTTTCCAGGTGCCGGCCACGCCACGTACTTCCGCCTGGCCGCCCAGTTTACCTTCGGAACCTACCTCACGGGCCACACGCGTTACTTCCGATGCAAAACCGCGAAGCTGGTCAACCATCGTGTTGATGGTGTTCTTCAACTCGAGGATCTCTCCTTTTACGTTTACGTCGATCTTGCGGCTAAGGTCGCCATTGGCCACCGCGGTGGTAACTTCTGCGATGTTACGCACCTGCGAGGTAAGGTTACTCGCCATTTTATTTACACTGTCCGTTAAGTCTTTCCAGGTTCCACCCACACCAGGCACATCTGCCTGTCCGCCCAGTTTACCTTCGGAACCTACCTCACGCGCCACACGCGTTACTTCCGAACCGAATGAGTTCAACTGGTCTACCATGGTGTTGATGGTATTCTTCAACTCGAGGATCTCTCCTTTTACGTCTACCGTGATCTTACGGCTAAGGTCACCCTTCGCCACCGCGGTGGTCACTTCGGCAATGTTACGCACCTGGCCGGTAAGGTTACTGGCCATACCGTTCACCGAGTCGGTAAGGTCTTTCCAGGTTCCGGCCACTCCTTTTACCTGCGCCTGACCACCCAGTTTACCTTCGGTACCTACTTCCAACGCCACACGCGTTACTTCAGAGGAGAAGGAGTTCAACTGATCCACCATCGTATTGATGGTGTTTTTCAGCTCGAGGATCTCGCCTTTTACATCCACCGTGATCTTACGGCTAAGGTCGCCGCGCGCAACGGCGGTGGTTACCTCGGCAATGTTACGCACCTGGCCGGTAAGGTTACTGGCCATACCGTTCACCGAGTCGGTAAGGTCTTTCCATACCCCACCTACCCCTTTTATTTTTGCCTGGCCGCCCAGTTTACCTTCGGAACCTACTTCACGCGCCACACGCGTTACCTCGGCCGAGAAGGAGTTCAACTGGTCGACCATCGTATTGATCGTATTTTTCAATTCAAGGATCTCTCCTTTTACATCCACGGTGATCTTTCGGCTCAGGTCGCCTTTTGCCACGGCGGTGGTAACATCGGCGATGTTACGTACCTGGCCGGTAAGGTTACTGGCCATACCGTTTACCGAGTCGGTTAAGTCCTTCCAGGTACCGGCCACCCCTTTTACCTGCGCCTGACCGCCCAGTTTGCCTTCGGTACCTACCTCCAGCGCCACACGCGTTACTTCAGAGGAGAAGGAGTTCAACTGGTCAACCATCGTATTGATGGTGTTCTTCAACTCGAGGATCTCTCCTTTTACGTCAACCGTGATCTTTTTCGACAGGTCGCCCTTCGCCACCGCGGTGGTCACTTCGGCAATGTTACGTACCTGAACGGTCAGGTTACTGGCCATCTGGTTCACGGAATCGGTAAGATCTTTCCATACCCCGCCTACTCCTTTTACTTTTGCCTGGCCGCCCAGTTTACCTTCGGAACCTACCTCACGCGCCACACGCGTTACTTCCATGGAGAACAGGTTCAACTGCTTCACCATGTCGTTCACTTCCTTGGCAATGGTGGCAAACTCGCCCTGCAACACGTGACCGCCGATCTCGAGCGGCATTTCCTTCGAAAGGTTTCCTTTTGCCACCGAGCTGATCACATCGGCTATTTCAATGGTGGGATGCACCAGGTCGGAGATCAGGATATTCAGCGATTCAACCCCGGTGCGCCATGCTCCGCGGGCATTGGGCAGCTCGATACGCTGGTTCAGTTTTCCCTGCTTGCCAATGGTATTACCGGCGCGGGTAAACTCCATCATCATTTTTTCATTGAGCGAAATTACCTCGTTGAGCGTATCGCAGATCTTTCCGCTTAACCCCACCTGGTCGATGGGCATGCGCACACTGAAATTCCCGTTCTTCACCTGTGTTAACACATGCAGCAGTTCGCGCGCATCCAGAATTTCGCTCAACTGGCGGGTGCCGGCATCATTTTCTTCTTCGTTTATAATTTTCGGACGCTTCTTTGGGGGAGTATGTTTGCCGTTTGCCGGCACTGCAGCTGCTGTATCCTGCCGGTTCGAGCGTGTAGTACTGGGTTTTGAGCGCGCCATAATCAGGAATTTTAGAATTTACAGTTGTATTTTATTAAGCAGTTACCAAAGGCCTTGTACCGGAGCCGGCGAGTTATCTTTTTATATACACAGTCAGTGACCAGGCCCGATACAAAGTAGCTGTTTCTTGTGTCAAACAGTGTTCCGTTTTTTTTGAGATATTTCATACGGTTTTAGCGCGTTTTTTCACGAACAGTTAGGCAAAAAAGAATGTACAATATCCCCATCCAGGCCATGCAACCCCAAATTGGGCAAAGCATTACCCAAACAATTAGTTATAATCATATAGTTTGACAAAGGGACCCTCTATTTAATTACAAGGCCATGACCATTGGCGATAGATTAAAACGGCATTAGAAGAAGGGAATGTATTAAATAAAATCAACAGATGAGTAGTGGTAAATAATGGCGGCGGGGCCGCTATCGGGGTTTAATGCATTATGCTGCGGATACAATCTGAAACCGGTTTTGACCGCCGCTTTATTCCGTTCTTTATCATTTTCGGGCACTACCCAAAATAACCGCTTCACTTCGGGGCAGGAGAAGAAATAGAAAACACAGGTTCGTAAGATCTGCACCGTGATTTCGGGGAACGATGCAATAACGGGTATTACTGGTACATAAATCCTGTAATCGCCTTCACCGGCGTCAATTGAATCTTTAAGTTCATCCTGCATTACCTGGTACACTTCAAACTGGCCAATGGGCATTTCCCCGTTCAGCAATACCATGAACGCCTGCGCATAAGTGCTTTCTGCCAGCAGAATGAAGAATACGCGTAACTGATCGATGGGCAAATGGCCCGGATAACCTTCCGACAACCATTCGTGAATGGCGTTTATGTCGTTATCGGTATGAGTACAAACGGGCCGCAGGCCGATGCGGTAACCCGGCATAAGTTCCTTTTGCAATACAATGGGTTGTTCCTCCTTTACATCGAGGGAGCGGCAAAGCAGGTTCGGGGATGAGGTTGTCATATTTAGATAAGAAGAATGATTCTTTTCAAAAAAAAACGGGGTTACGGATAAAGGTGATGTTTCGGCCACGTGTTACGCATCATTTTGCAGGCAGGGACCAACGCTTCATTGGTAAAATAAACTATTTTTTCGAAGGCATACGTCAAAAGCGACAAATGTTTTTTTTGAATAAAGGTCTATCAATGCACTATATCCGAACTCTTGCGCAGCACCATCCATTACAGTGAGCAACAGAAGGATCTGTATCGGTTTTTGCAAAATTTTAAGCCCGATTTCGTAATTGTTTGGAAGAAAATTCCCTTACCTTTAGCCAGTGCAGTCGCTCTATCTACATGCATAATAAAGCATACCAACAACTTCCCACAAGGGCCTGATACTCGCACTGCATAGCGGATCTCATACTAACGTTCGGCACAGGCGTTCGCCTGTTCGGTTATCATTTACAGTAATATACCCCCATGTACCAATACAGTTAACCTGTTTAGGGTGTATGTTATTGTCAGATACATGCACGGGCGCAACAGATCATTATGTGAAAATGGCCCATTAAATCACTGGCAGGTATGCAAATAAAATTGATTGCAGATAATAATAAAGAACTGGCGTTTACCGATCAACTTTCCCATGCACTGGACGATTACCTGGTTCAGGGCGCATCATCTGTTTGTACATCGGGAAACTTTGGCCATGTACTGTTTCAGCAATTTCAAAGCAACGGTATCATCATCAGGTTACAGCATTTTTTGCTGAACCGCAGTTGCACGTTTACCATGCAGGATGATGAACCAATGCTGAAGCTTCGTTTTCATCTCAATAATCATATACAATACCACATAGAGGGGTTGGGTAACCTGGTGTTTTATGAACAGGGGTATAATTTATTGTACATCCCTTTTCAAAACTACAGGCTGAACTTTCTCCATGCCGGCGTTTATTTTACGATCGACGTTCATTACCCGGTTTATACGTTGTGCCAAAAGTTACCACCTTTAGTTCTGATGAATGATTTTCAGAAAAAAGTTACTCACCAGCAACCGGCCATGCTGGCGCCCGTTAACCAGGTAACCAGCCGTACCCTGCTTACGCAGGTTCAGCAATTGATACAGGCTGCCAAACGTTCACCCGCATCCATCCATTCAAGATCGATGACCTTACTTACGCTTTGCCTTGAAAACATTTCGGAACACCCGGTTTGGGACCCGGTAAGTATATCGATGCCGGAAGCCCAGGCCATTTACATGGCCCGCACCAAAATGGAAGCGGACATTAAAACGGAATGGACGTTAAAGGAACTGACCCGGCTTACAGGGCTGAACGATTACAAATTGAAAACCGGCTTTCAGCAGTTATACCATAGCAGCCCGGCCGATTATTTACGCGATATAAGAATGGAAAAGGCATGGCATTTATTATCAGGGAAAAAATATTCGGTATCGCAGGTAGCGGAAGAAGTTGGTTATACCAATTTAAGCGCTTTCTCAAAAGCTTTTAAAAAGTATTACAATATAACGGCAAGGGAAAGAAGTAAGGAGAATGGGGATTGATCATAGTTGACGGGTTAACAGGTTGACAAGTTGATAGAGTTGATGAAGGGCAGGCAGGTTGGAATGTTAAAAGGTTGAGTATAACGAGATAAAGTAGTGAGCCCTGAAGTATGAGCCTTTCACGTTTCACATTGCCGCCACCTTTATCTTTTTCAAAATAATAAATATTGCGATTTTCCTTTTTTGGCAAAATATTTATGGTGGGGAAATTTGGAAGCAGTATGTAAGTATCAGTAACTTTATAAAGGCGTTGTATCAGGTGATGATCATAGTTATAATGATATTAAACCAATATTCCAATCCGTCGCTATCCAAAGCCACATCATCTGCTCTCCGGGGTAAGCAGCTTTCGGGAACAACGTAAAAATCATCGTCTACATTTCATAAGATAAGGTTTATCATGGTGTTGGTTGATTAGTGTAACACTTCCTGCGCTGGTAGTGCGCACATATTCTGATTGCCGGAACTGGTTAAGCCAATGCATACTATTGTGAGGGTCTGCATGGCTACTCATAACACTCGCTCCTATCGAACATTATCATCCGGTTAATAGAATATGATCCACTGCCGGCGCATGTTTTTTGGTGAATGGGCTCGCGAGCTTTAAAGATCATTACCGGTCTTGCGCCACCCGAATTTCAGGCCGATTGCCGACGTAGGCCGCGTCTGAGGTTTGCCGTTTACGTTTGCCGATTGATTTTATGGTAAAACGATAATCTTGTTCTGTTGCATTCTCAAGCGAACGCCTTCAAACTCCAGCACCTTAATTACCGAGGAGAGATTTTCTTTTAATGGAAGCGTACCTGTAAATGTATAGGCAGGTGTTTGCCCTTCGTAACTTACTTCGATATTATACCAGCGGGAGATTATACGCATAATAGACCTGATATCGGCATCCTGAAGGTGTATCATCCCATCTTTCCAACCCGACACTTCCTCCACGTCTTCGGGGTTCACTATGGAAATGGGATCTTTTCCGGCAATAACGCTATGCGGTATCCGTGCCTGTTGTCCCGGCGATAACACCTTAAAGTTGCTTTGTTCACCAGCCTGCAGTTGCAATGCGGCAATCTTAACTTTCCCTTTCAACAAAGTAGCTCTGATATCGGCTTCATCATTATACGCACTGATATTGAAACTGGTGCCCAATACTTCCAATATTCCCCCTGCCTCACCGGGCCCTGGCGGAATCACAACTTTAAATGGCCATTGCTTTTTTCCGGCGGCCACTTCAAAAAATGCTTCACCCGTAACGATAACGCGCCGCTCTGTTGCTGAAAAATGAGCGGGATATTTTATTGATGAGGCGGCATTCAGCCAAACCTTGCTGCCATCGGGCAACTGCAGGCTGTATTGTCCGCCACGGGGTGTTGTCAATGTATTCCACACCACACCATCATCAATAACAGCGGTACCGGCATGCTCATATTTCAATTCGCCATCCTTCACCTTCACTACATCCGTCCCCCCTTCCTTTGCCAGGTTTCCATCGGCGGCGCCGGCCAGGTCTATTGCCGTGCCATTTGATAATGTGAGCGTGGCTTTATTTCCACCCGGCTTTACATCAACCACGGCCGGTAAGTATTTTTCATTTGAAGGTTCAGGCAACTGCCCGGGCTGCCAGTACTGCCAGGTAATGGCGCCGGCCACCAGCAACACCGCTGCGGCGGCAGCATACGCATACCACCTGCGATAAAAAGGCACCGTTTTGTTTACCTGGGGAATCTGGGCGCTGATCTTTTGCCACCAGCCTTCCATATCAACCTGTTTCATGGCCTGCAGATCGGCCAGTAATTGTTCGCCGTCATTTATTTGTTCAGCCACCCGGGCATGCGAAGGATGGGCAGCTTTCCAGCTTTCGAGGTATTCCAATTCCACTTCGGTTATCTCCTGCCGTAACTGCTTCAGCAG